>JAVEUP010000061.1:0-38715 GCA_034005525.1 Thermoguttaceae bacterium
GTGTCAATTTTCCGATTTTCCACATTCACCCCCCCACTTTTACCCCCAACCGCCTGGCATTCCCGACACCTGAGACCTGAAACCTTCTTCCCCCCAACTCCTATCTCCCAACTCCCAGCTCCCTCTGCTCAGTGGACATCTGTATATCTACTTAAGTCTACCAAATCGTGCGCGGACTGCAAGCCGGAAAAGCAGGCCACCGGCAGATTGGGGGATGGGAGGGAAGCCGCCAGTTGCTGGGGAAGGTTCCGCAACAGTCCCGAAGGGACGCGCCTAATCCAGCCCGGGGTGAAGCCGACGCGAGGCACGAGCGAGGCGCAACCCCGGGTTGGAGGACCAACGCAACGCAAAAGCCCGCAGGGCTGGCGCTAATCAGAGGATGCGTCCACCCTCAGGGCGCTCTCCCGCTGCTTCTGCAATTGAGGCAGCGCGGGCGATCGCCTATAATGCATGCTGGAGGTACTAGCAATGGCAATATTGGAATTGAACGATCAGCAGGTGGTGGAGTTGCTAAAGCAATTGTCCCCGGTGCAGAAGCGAGCGGCCTTGTTGACGCTGGCGGAAGATGCCGCTCGGGGCCGTGAGGAGCGCATGGCGTATGCCGAGTCGCAGATCCGAAAGCTCTGCGAACAACGCGCGCTCGATTGGGACGCCATGTCGGACGAGGCCCGGGAAGCGCTTATGGACGATCTGATACACGAGGACCGGGAATGCCGACCGTAGCCGTCTTCGACACGAACGTCCTTTTTTCCAGCCTCGGCTGGCAGGGCAAGCCGTACGAGTGCCTGGAACGTATGACGCACATGGGCGGTCCCCTCGATGGAATGATTGAATTTGAAGAAGGAAGCCCATGGTCGGAGGGCGAAGATCATGTCGATTCACTTGCTCGCGGTACGTATGAGTTGACCAATGGACAGGTTGGCAAGGGTGCCATGTCGGCCGGACCAGCCGCGAGTAGCGCCCTTCAATCAGGTTCGCTCTCTCGCGAGGATGCCGGGCGAACCACGCTACATCGCTATTTCATTACGTCCAACGAAGTACGCGACGGGATACGTTATGTCGTCGCAGAACATAGGCCGGAATACCGCGTGTAATCGCTCGGATTGACACGACGCACGACCATGGACCTGTCTTCTGAAGTCGCCCTGACGCGCGATCTGCCCGACCAACGACTCTGCCGCGGCGACGTCGCCACCGTCGTCGAAAAGCTTCCGGCAACCGAAGCCAGTGGCGGGGAAGAGGGGTACGTCCTGGAAGTGTCCAATGCCATCGGCGAAACGATCGCCGTGGTGACCGTTCCCGTTTCCGCCGTGCAGCCGCTCCAGGCCAGCGAAGTGCTCACCGTGCGGCCGTTTGCATTGCATGGATGATCCGCACGAAGGGAAGAAACGCTGCCATGTGGGACACTCGCATATGTTAGGAGATGCAAAGAGGTCCGAAGTCGCCACCCAGGACTGCTTGCCGCTTTCGCAGCCTAACGCTTTACGCGCACCGTGCGCAGAACCTCCGATGAAAGACTCTCCGTTCGAAGCTACCCTCTTCGCATGCGTTGGCCAACATTGAGCGCGCCGCCGAAGCGGTGAGCGACCATCCAGGCCCATGGTCTGCCTTCCGGGTGGCGTGCAAACCCCACCGCGGAAGACGTCGGTGGGGGCGGGTTGACGGCGGGGTTGGCGTGTTGCCAAAATTGGGGTATTGAACAAGCGGCGTTGTCCATTTACCCCCGCGGTCGGCACCTGGGCCTGGACCCAAGCAGCCGGGCGCGCAACTGCGGCACCCGGCCACGGCATGGAGCACGACGAGCCGCAAAGGCGTTCGGACGACTATGATTTGCCAACACGTTGTGGACTCTTGCGGCCCCGGCCTCCGCCGCCCAGCAGACATGCGGGCTGGCCGGCTCGAGGATCGCTCGGCAGAAATCGTGTAACGGATGAGTACAGATTCCCGACCCGGCTCTTTCATGGTATCTTTTGGAACGTCGCACCAACTGGAAAGACATGGGCCGCTACCCGTTGGCGCTGCCGCCCGAACCCTTAGCGAAGGCATTCCAGGACCATGTCGCGGCGCTCCACCAGCGGATCGGTCTCGCCGTCCGCCAGAACCGCCGCCTCGCCGGTCTGCGCGACACGCTGCTGCCCAAAGTCCTGAACGGCGAGATCGAACTTCCCGATGTCAGATCATTGAAAGGATGAAGACTCATGGGCATCGCAAACAGACAACTCGAAGAACTCCGTAGTCAGATTCAGGCTGGCTTCTTGATCGATACTCATCAGCTCCAGAACAGCGTCCACTACTTCCATTTCCCGGCGTTAGAGCACACATACACGCTGCGGGTTCCCGACTCCCCTGACCTTCAGGCCTTCATGGCATCGCCTGCATATCAGGATGCATTGATGGTGCCGGTGACTGTCGGCGCGGCGCTTCTTGATATTGTTGGGTTTTCCAGCCAGCCAAACGACGTCCAGTTCAAGATGATTGTTCGCTATCAGTCTCTGATCCGTGCCGCCCTCAAGGGCAAGAACGTCAGGAAGCTCATCTCCATCGGCGACGGCACGATCTTCGTCTTTGACGAAGCATCCATCTCGACCATGCCGGAGACGCTGTTCGAGTTGGACCACGAGCTTGCCGGCTTCAACCTCGACTTTGGGAATGACGGCGTTCCGGAGATCAATCGGAGGATTGGTGTGCATATCGGCCTGGCATACCGGATCAAAGACATCAACGGTGACGAGAACTATATCGGCACGGCGATGAACCTAGCACAGCGTGTCAGTACATGCGTCCCGACGGGTGAAGACGAAGAGAATACGCCATTTGATCTGAGATCAACGATTTACGTGTCGGCGGAAGCCTGTCAGGCATTCCAGCAGAATGGGCTGCCTCCGGACTTCGTGTTGAACGACGCAGGCGACAAGCCCATTAAGGACGGACAGACTTTTCACGTTTTTGCCATGCAAAAGGCGACAGGTGCTGTATGACCCCGCCCCTCGACAAAGTTCAGGCTGAAATCGCGACGGTGGATCAATTCCGCGAGTTGGGATACGAGTACATCGACGGGACGGTCAACGCGCCCAATGGCGACGCGTCCCGGCAAGTGCGATGGGGCCATGATCTCGTCTGCACGTTTCTCAAAGCCAAGGATATCGCCGGAGAGGTGTCATCATGACCGTCAATGCAGAGCATGGATTCCATGCAGAGGTGTGCTAATGGCCAAGTCCACTGCCACAGCCGAATCGGCCACGACTCCGACGCCTCCGGCGGACGGACTCGCCGCGTTGCGTAAAGAGCCCTTCGCGGAGCAGGTCGTGCAACTGACGAAGCTGCTCTCGCAGAGCAAGCGAGCCTTCGTCATCGGCGCAGGATGTAGTAAATGCGCGGGCCTGCCGCTGATGGAGGAGTTGACGCGGAAAGTCCTCGAGGCTTTGCCAAACGATGGAACAGCGCATGCCGTTCTCGCGGGCTTGCAGAAGCACTTCGACGGCTCCAAGGGCTGCACCATCGAAGACTATATGAGCGAGTTAGTGGACCACATCGCAATCGCGGAGCGACGCAAGCTGCGTTCCGCGACTTCGGCCAACGCTTCAATCAACGCCACGGACTACAGCCCTGACGACCTGGCGAAGGCGCTGATCGAGATCAAGAACACCATCGCCAACGTGATCGGACAGTCGAAGCCAACGATTTCGTTTCATCGGCAGTTCGTGCGTGCCATCCACCAGCTACTTCAATCCGGCAAGGCAGGCCAGCCGACGCGGGTCGATTACTACACGCTTAACTATGACACGATGTTCGAGGACGCCCTGTCGCTTGAGCGGATACCGGTCGCAGACGGCTTCAACGGTGGCGCGACGGGATGGTGGGACGCTCGGGCATACGAGGATGGTTCGGCGCAGGCCCGGATTTTCAAGGTACATGGGTCAATCGACTGGTGCCTGTGGGACAGCGACGTACTGCCGCGACGTGTCCGCCAGGGCCTCGACGTTGGCGGCACGCGCGAGCCTGTCCTGATCTGGCCCGCCTCCACGAAGTACCGGGAAGCACAGCGCGATCCGTTTGCTCAGATCATTGAGGCGATGCGTCGAGGCCTGCGGCCCACGTCGGACACGCAGGTAGTCCTGACCATGTGCGGCTATTCCTTTGGCGATGCCCATGTGAACGTCGAGCTAGATCGGGCACTGCGTGAATCGGATGGGCGGCTCACGATCATCGCCTTTACGAACGAGGACGAACCGAAGGGCCAGCTCAAGGATTGGCGCGATGACGTGGAGGTTAGGGACCAGGTGAGAATCCATGCCAATCGGGGCTTCTTCCACGGCACCGCAGAGGAACGCTGTGATGTTGATCTGCCGTGGTGGCGCTTCGAAATACTTACTCGCTTGCTGCGAGGTGAACGATGAGCAAAGAACTACGGAATCCCGGCGATCCCGTCGAGAACCTTGCGATCGGGACCATCGTTGAGGTGGATGGTACGCATCTCGTGGCAGAGCTTGACCCCAGCATCAGTGAGTTGACGCGTGTGTATGCAGGTGACATCTACGCCATCGGCCAGTTCGGATCGATCATCCGCATCCATTTCGGACGGCGGATCATCTATGGGTACGTGTGCCGCCTGCGGATGAAATCCGAGTACGACCGCGAGCACGGCATCGCGTCCAGTGCGCCCCCGACGGCTCGGATCATTGAAGCGGACCTGTTTGGCGAGGGAGAATGGGGCTATACAGAACAGACCTCGTCGATCGAATGGAAGCTGAACTTCGAGCGCGGCGTTTCGACCTTCCCGCTCCCGCAGCAAAAGGTCTACCTCACGCCGAAGTCGGAGCTCTCGTACATCTTCGGCCAAGGTGGACCTGCGGCCGTCGAAATCGGTGAACACGTTGGCGCGGGCGGGACACCGTGCTATGCCGACATGAACGAGCTGTTGGGTAAGCACACCGCGGTACTCGGCTCGACGGGTGCAGGCAAGTCGGGCACCGTGGCCGCCATTCTCCACTGCCTTCTGGAACGCGGAGAGAAACGGGGATACGAGAAGTGGAACCCGCGAATCGTCCTGCTGGACCCGCATGACGAATACGGCGATGCGTTCCCTGGACACCAGCGGCTTTCGACGGACGAGGGAACGTTGTCGCTTCCATATTGGCTGCTGAACTTCCAGGAGCTCATCGCACTGTTGATCGGCAAAACCGAATTCGTCGCGACATCGCAAGCGAACATCGTGAAGACGGCTTTGCTGGAGGGCAGGCAGAAGGCCGCTGAAACACTCGGCCTCGACAAGGACGCGATAACCGTAGACTCGCCTGTGCCATTTTCCCTAAAGGAGTTTGCGGGCCACATCGACGCGTCGAAGCCCTCCCAAGCAAGTAAGCAGGATTCGCACAACTCGATTCTTCAGAAACTTGAAGTGCTGCAGAACGATGCCCGCCAGCGATTTATGATGACGCCGTGGGATGAGACGAGCGATCCCTTTGGAGATATTGTCGCGCAGTTCATGGGAGACGGCGATCCCCTCCGAATCGTAGACCTGTCGGGCGTGCCTAACGAAGTCGCCGGTGCTGCAAGCTCTGCGATAGCGAGGACTCTGTTCTCCGTGAAGCTGTGGCAGTCAGCAGATGAGCGTCAGACCAGTCCGATGCTTCTGGTGTGTGAAGAGGCACATCGTTACGTTCCGAATCGAGGGGAAGCTCAGTACGAAGCGGCGCAGGAGGCTATTCGAAGGCTGGCAAAAGAGGGCCGGAAGTACGGTATCGGCCTGATGCTTGTTTCCCAGCGGCCAAGTGAGGTCGAGGCGACTGTCTTGTCGCAATGTAACTCGTGGTTGGTCATGCGTATTACGAACGATGCCGACCGGGAGCACGTGCGTTCGATTCTCCCGGATTCCCTCTCGGGGCTGACGAAGGTGCTGTCCGGCCTCCGACGGCGTGAAGCAATCTTTGTTGGTCAAGCGGCGATGTTGCCGTCTCGAATCCTCATCAAGTGCCTGGATCACGACAAACTGCCACGTTCGCATGACATCGATTTTGACCAAGGGTGGCAGTGCGACCCCGTCACGCCGGAGAAGCTGCATGAAATCGGCACCCGGTGGCGTTTGCAGCAGAGATCAGGGAGGACTGCTGAGTGAGCAACTACATCGACGGAGCCCAGGTTGAGATCGTGACCGTGGATTACTTCGGCGAGTTGGGATACGAGTACATCCACGGGCCGGTCATCGTACCCGATGGCGACGCGTCGGGTCGGGGACGTCAGGGTCAGGCTTTAAATGTTAACTTGCGAAGTCCAGTGCGAAGTCCAGGCCGGGTGGCCCCGGGTGATTGCTCACCCGGGGCTCCCACAGACCCGTACGTGCAGGATTACCGCATCTTATGTTGGCGACAACATAAGATGCGGGAAATCCGCACGTCCGGTTCGATGAGCGGGAGGTGGAAACGGAGCCTCTGGCCACCGCGCCACCTCTCGACTCTACCGATAGGCAGGGTGGGTCAAACAAGCCGCTGCTTTGGTGGGTCATCGGTCGCTGCTTCCGACGTGCTTCTAAGTGGCCGGCTGTGAATCAGCTCGGTTGTGACTCGTACCCAAGACCCGAAGTGCGACCCCATGCCCATCGACTGGAACGACTTCCGAACCTCAACCGCCGCGCCGCCCGACGTGAGCGACCCGCGGCACCGGATGCGACTTGTCGCGATTGTGTTCGCGGTGCTCATGGCTGCGGTGTTCGCGCGCGGGGTGCAAACCGAGTGGAGCGAGGGGCCGGAGTATCGCGAGCAGGCGCTGAAGCCGCTGCGGCGGGAACTGGCGGTGCCGGGCGTGCGCGGACGCATTCTCGCACGCGATGGAACCGTGCTGGCCCGCGATCAGCAGGTGCTCGCCCTGGCCGTCCACTACCGGTATCTGGAAGAGCCGCCCGACCAGGGCTGGCTGCGACGGCACGCCCGGCGCCGGCTCAGCCGGGCCGAGCGGGGCGACCCGGAGCGGTTTGCCGCCGAAGTCGAGCGAGTGCTTGTGGAACGGACCCAACTGGCCGGCTGTCTGGCCGATCTCGCGGGCATGAGCACCGACCGTTGGCGCGTGCGGGCTGCGCAAATCCAGGCGCGCGTCGAGCGGATTGCGCGAAGCGTCTCGGAAAGCCTCGGGCGCGAAACGACGGTCGCCGAGCAACTCGACTATCACATCATGGCCGACGACCTGCCCCTGTCGCTGGCTGCGCAAATCGAGGGCGATCCGGAGCGGTTTCCCGGCACGAAGATCATTCCACACACCAGACGCGTCTACCCGACCGGAGCGCTCGCCGCGCAGGTGGTCGGCTACCTTGGCAAAGTTGGGCCGGACGAGCCCGCCGCCGACGCCGCGGCTGAGCAGCGACTTCCCCCTGTGGCGGTCCATCCCGACGACCTGGTGGGCCGGGCCGGCGTGGAGGCACACTACAACCACCTGCTCTACGGCCGCCGCGGAACGCTTGTCGAACTGACCGACCACGGCGGCCGGATTCTCGCGGCACACCGCCAACAGGAGCCGGGCGTCGGGAAGGACCTGGTACTTACGCTCGATCCGCCGCTACAGCGGACGGCCGAGGAGCTGCTCGACGCCGCGCTGCGCCGCCGCGCGGTCGAGTATCCGCACGTTCGGCCAGGCGGCGGGGCTGCCGTCTTGATGAACGTGCACACCGGGGCACTGCTTGTCGCGGCATCCGCCCCACGGTTCGCACCCGAGGCGTTCCTTGGCGGCCCCGATCACGCTGTCCGCCGCATGCTCGACGATCCCGCGGGCCCGCTGGTCGATCGGGTGTGCCGCATGACGCTTGCGCCGGGCTCGGTGTTCAAGGTGGTTACCGCCGCGGCGTTGCTCGACGAATCGACATTCAGGCCGCTGGAATCGCATTTTTGCCGGGGCTACCTGGAGCATCCCGACGCGCACCGCTGCGCGCTGTTCGTGCGCCGCGGCACGGGCCACGGCGACGTCAACCTGGCCGATGCTCTGTGCGTGAGCTGCAACGTGTACTTCTTCCATCACGCGGGCGGGATGGGCGCGGAGCGGCTGGTCGATTGGGCGGCCCGGTTCGGTTTCGGGCGGCCGACCGGCGTCGACCTGCCCGGCGAGGCGCCCGGCGTACTGCCCACGCCGGCCAACCTGGAATCGATCGAGGGCCGCCCATGGCGATCGGCCGACACCTACGCGATTGCGATCGGGCAGGGGTCGCTCACGGCCACGCCGCTGCAAGTCGCCCGGATGATGGCGGCCGTGGCCAATGGCGGGCGGCTGGTCACTCCGCACGTGCTCAGCCGCGTGGGGCTTACCGAGACGGCGTCCGACCACGACGACCATGAGACAGCCGATCCGCCGCACCCTGCGGCCGGGGTCCGCGCCGTTGCCCCACCGCGCCCGGTTGCCGGATTGGACGAGAACATCGTCCGGCACCTGGCCGAGGGCCTGCGGCGCGTCGTGGCCGATCCGACGGGTACGGGCCACGCGACGATTCACCTCGGCTCGATTTCCGTAGCCGGCAAGACCGGTACGGCCGAGACGCAGCCCGGAAATCCACCCCATTCCTGGTTCGCCGGGTACTTGCCGGCTGAGAATCCTCGCTACGTCGTGGTTGTCGCCTTAGAACACGCTGGCGACGGAGCGACCGCCGCCGGCCCCGTGGTCAAGCGGCTGGCCGAGCGGACGGCAGAGGCCCTCTTGCCGTAACCTTCCATTCACACCGGGGATGTGGTTTGCCAGGAAGGCACTTTATTCCTTTGGGAGCCCTTAGCCCGGATGATTCATGACGATGTAGGGTGGTGACAAGCAAGCCAAGACCCTGGCGGGCCTTCGGTCGCTCGGCCGGGCCTGTTTCCAGCGCACGACGTGCGAACCACCCCGGGTCTGGCTTGCGCAGGCCCACCAAGGACCTACGCGGCCTCGTCCCACCCCACATGAATAATCCGGCTTAGCGCTGTGCCTCGGCTTTGGCCGCCACGCTTTCGGCAAGTTCTCTGCCGCGAGCGAGGTTCATCTTCCGGTCGCCCCGGTACCAATGCTCCCACACGCCGAACGACGCCAGGGCCTGAGCCTCCTGGATGCGGTCCATTTGAGCATTTGCCTGCCGGAGCAACTTGGCGCCGCCCTCCCAATCGCGGCGTTCAAACGCCAGCACGCCTTCGAGCACGCCTTCGGTCCATCGCAGCAGGCCCAGCAGGATGCGCTGCTGGACCATCAGGTTGACAACGAACAGCCGGCGGGCGTCGCCGTCGAGCCGATCGGCGGTTGCGTCAATCTGCCGGCCCACTTTATCCAATGCTTCGGCCTGGATTCGCACCGACCGGAGCCGATCCCGGACTTGCTGCGGATCGCCGAGACGATAGTCCGGGCCGATTCGCGGGGAAATCGTATTCAGCACGCGCACGCCGAGCAGGTAGCTCGTAGCGTCGAGTGGCGGCACGCGGTGGTCGACGCCCTCGATCTCGTAGCACGCGAAGAAATCGCGATAGCAGCGCTCGACCGGCTCGGCCTCCGCGCCGAAACGCCCGCGACACCAGCAGGCGAAGAATTCGTCGGCGTCGAAGGCATCCGGGGCGCGCAGCGACTCCGAAAGAGCCGCCAGACCCGGAATGAACTCGCGGACGTTCGATACGTTGGTGATCACGTAGTGGTCCGACTGCCGCCGGTGCGCTTCCTTGACAATCGCGCCGATCCGCGCCGGCGATACGCCCTGTACCATGTGAGGCCCATGCGACCAGAGTGCCTGATGGTGGTAGATGCCATAGGTATGGTCGGGCCGGCGCTCAACTGAGAAGAAGTCGGTATCCATTTTCCAACCGGGGCCGTTGTCGGCAAATACGATCGTAATCCCCTTGGGGAACGTCAGGTGCCCGGCTTCGTGCAGCGCAGCCCCTTCCATCCACAGCGTGGTGGTAGCGGGTGGATTCGGCCGGCGGTCGACGGAACGGACAATTTCATACTGTCGCGTCATGGCGCGCGAGATCAACGCGCCGCGATCCTCCATCGACTCCGGCGCGTTCTTATCGGATGCCCAAAGCGGCCGGTCGGCGATGCCGCGCAACCCTAACTGCCACACCACGGCGTCGCCGTATTTCGCCCAGCGACCGGCGAACTCGCGCCACACCTCGTCGAACTTCTCCGGATGCGCCGTGTAGGAATAGGGCACCGTCTCGCCCCGGTCGCGCCAGTAGTTCAGAAAGCCAAACCCGCTCACGCCCAGCGGCTCGATGTGATGCTGGCTTACCAGCAGGCCGCGGCGCACCGCGTCGGCCACGAGCCGCTCCTCGGCTGGATTGGTAATGTTGACAAACGAAGCGGGAATGATCAGGTTCATACGCAGCCGCAGGGCAGCCTCGAAAACGTGCCGCGACGCCTTCGGCGACGTGACCATGGCGTAGTATGGATAGTCGATGTCCCGGTCGCCGCCGTCGGTGTACCACTCGGTCAGCAGGTCTTCGTCGTTGATGAACCAGCCGCGGTAACGCACGGCCGGCTCGTCGCCCACCAGATCGACCGACTCCCATTCCAGCCGATCGCGCGGCTTCGGCGGATACGATGCCCAGAAGTAGAGCGGGTCAACCTGGAGGAACTCCTCACAGAACGTATACAGGCCGAACATGGTTCCACGCGGGTCGCTGCCGGCGATGAGCAAGACCTTTTCGGCCGAACCCACCTTCTTGGCCACTGACAGGACGCGAAATGCCTCCCATTTGCCCTTTAGTTGCCCTGCCAGCCCGGGCACCAGACTTTCGACCAGCGCCGCCGGCGCGGGCTTGTCCACCGTGGCCAGCAGTACGCACGCATCGCCGGCTTGCGCCGCATCGCGGACCACCGCCGGGCGGCGCCCGGTAATTCGCTCCACGTCGGCCGCCAAGTCCTCAGCGGCCAGCACAACGCATTCCGCTTCCTCCGGCGGCACCAGAATGGCCGCCGTCATCTCCGGGGTCGACAGGGCAAAGGGCGCCGCGGCCACCGCCCGAGCGGTGGGCAAAACGGCAACTGCTGCAAGCTGAAAGAACAGCGCACACACGATCAGGTGATTTCTCATGATCTATTTCTCCTTAACATAAACCCCAGTGAACAGTCACACCTGCCCTACACAGTCATTCAGCCTAACCTTGCGAATTGGCGACAACGGCACCTTGCGGAACGCCGTCGCCCAGCACCACCGCGCGGGCCGCGCCCGACAGGTCGACCTTGCTGAGGCGAATGTTCTTCGAGCCGGCACCCTCCACCTGCAAGAACACCTCGGCGCCCTCCGGGCTGGCGAGTTGCTCGATGGTGACGTCTCGGCTGTTGCGGAACCGCATCACCGGCGATCGCTCCGGCTTCAACGCCACTCGCCGCAGGCGCAGATCGTAGACGTACTCTACCTGGAGGCCCGTGCGGGAAGCAATCGCCACGTCCTCGATGGTCACGTCGGAAATCGTATCGGCGTCGGGCAGTCCGAACATTTCAACCGCGACGCGCGCGTTCTCGCACGCCAGGTTGCGAATATGGATGTTGTGGAACTTCGGCATCCGATCGCGGTCGCTGCTGGCGCCCGGGTAGCGGAGCGTCATGTGGACGGCCGCGCCGACGCGGTCCATCACAATATCCTGGAACCAGAGGTTCTCCAGGGCGCCGCCCCGGCCGGGCAGCGACTTCAGGCGGATGCCGCGCTGCGTGCCCTCGAACCGGCAATCGTGCACGAACACGTTCCGGATGCCGGCCGACATCTCGCTGCCCATTACAATGCCACCGTGCCCGCGCTTGGTACGGCAGCGGCGCACGACAACGTTTTCGCACGGCTTGCCTACGGCCCAGCCGTCTTCGTTGCGCCCGGCCTTCAGGCAGATACAGTCGTCGCCCGTGTCGAGGAAACAATCCTCGACGATCACGTTGCGGCACGAGTCGGGATTGATCCCGTCGTTGTTCGGGCCCAGAGTCGTTACGCTGACGCCGCGCACGGTCAGGTTCTCGCAGGTGACCGGGTGGACGTTCCAGGAGGGGCCGTTGACCACGGTGAAGCCTTCGAGCAGTACGTTCTTGCAGTCGATCGGCTGAATGAAGCACGTGCGCACGCCGTCGGCCTCGGTGCCGAAGACGCGCTGTTCGACGGGCACCTGGTCGGCGCCCATCTGGAACAGGCGCGTCATGCCGGGCTGCCGCTTCTTCCACGGCCACCATGCCTGCCCCTGGCCGTTGAGCGTCCCCTTGCCGGTCACCGCGATATTCGTGCAGTCGCGCGCGTAGATCAAGGGCGAGTAGTTGTAGCACCGCGTCCCGCCGCGCTGCATGTAGACCACCGGCAGGTAATCCTCGAACTTGTCGCTGAACCGGAGTTCCGCCCCTTCGGCCACGTGCAGGTTGACGTTGCTGCGGAGGTGGATCGGCCCGGTGAGCCACACGCCTGCCGGCACCAATACCCGGCCCCCGCCGGCTTCTGCGCAGGCGGCAACCGCATCGGCAATGGCCTTGGTGTTCATGACCTCGCCGCCCGGCTTCGCGCCGAAGTCGGTGACGGGGAAGGTGCGGTCGGGAAAGGTCGGCTCAACGTAGCCGGGCATGTCGAAGGGAATTTCGACGGGCGGGCCGGCCGCGTTCGAATCGGCCGCGGCGGCAAGCCGGGCGCCGGCAGCAACGGCCGGGAGCGAAAGCCCCCAGCGAAGTACGGAACGTCGGGTGAGTCGGGTCATGGTTGTCTCCTTCGCATTACGGCGTGATGAACAGTGTCTGTTTGTCGGCAATTAGAATGGGCGAGTCGTAGCAGGGAACGGCCTTGAAACGGTACGCATTCCCCTCCTGCTCCCATTGGGTGCGCGGGATCTCGTAGACAATACCCGTGCGCAGGTCGACGTACACCGGCTCGGTGAAGCGCCCGCCGGAAAACGTGAAATCGACCGGCGTCTTCGCGTTGTCGTCCGAGGGAATCTTGTCGTGGAACCACACCGTCACGATCTGTCCGCCGGACGCCCGATGCTCGTAGCCATACACCGTCAGCGGCAGATCGTCCGGCATCTCGACCGGGAATTCGCGGATTCTCGCCAGGCGATCGTCGAACACCGAGGCAAGGTTCTGCACGGCGTAATATGCGGGCTTGGGATACTCGACGGTCTGGTCCTCCCGCGATTGGAGCAGCCCCTTCCGGTTCATTTCGTCCGTATACTTCATGTCCATGATACCGAACACCGACGATTCCTTGTCGCGGCCCAGATCGGCCAGCAGGCGCCGCAGCACGTGCTTCGCTTGGGTGAGTTCCGTCCAGGGGTAGCGGTTCAGGGCCCGCTTCTCGCACCACTGCGACGGGCAGCCCGCCTCGCCCTGGCGAATGACGATCCGGTCGGAGTACTTCCGGACCACCTTCTCGAGTTCGATCTCCGGTTCGTTCGGATCGGGGTTTCGCTGGTGCCGATGGTGGGTTACCTGGTCGACCAGGTCGAGCTTGTCCTGCTCGGCGAGGATGGCAAGAACCTTGTCGGCGTACTTGTAGTCGACGCCGCTGCCGAGCGACATGGCGATGATGACGGACTCGGGTTGGGCGGCGCGAACCGTTTCGGCGGTCAGAACGAGCAGCCGGGCGTAATCGGCGGCGGGCACCCGGTAGTTCGGTTCATTCCACACCTCCCATTCATCAATCACCTCTTTGTACCGTTCTACGTTGGCCCGGACCCACTTCACCCACGCGTCGAGGGCTTCCTCGGACGTCGGGACGCCGCCCATCAGTTTCGGCTGGCCGCCGCCCTCGTAGATCGGGTTGCCGTAGCCGAGACACATCCACGGCGTCACGCCGTGCTTGGGCATGTCGAACACGACGTGGTCGAGCCAGGCGAAGTCGTAGACGCCCTTCTGCTGCTCCGTCTTCGCCCAACCGGCCTGGATGCGGGCCTTCTTAATGCCAAGCGGTCCCAGGTACTCCTTCCAGTTGTCGTAGATAATGAAATCGCGGTCCATCGTCTCCGCGCCCACCGACCAGTTCGATGCGGTAATCTCCTTGGCATGGCGCGGGGTGATCTTTCCGATGCGCGAATACGGAATGCCTTCGTGCTCGTCGGCCCCGAACACGGTGAGAGAACTGCAAAGCGCAGACATGACTAGCAAAGCAGTCGTTCGCATGGCAGGGTTCCTTGTTTCAGGTTGCACACGTCTCAGCCGCGAAACGGTTCGGTTCAATGCTCGATCTATTCGCCGTCCGCGGCGGCTACGAGTTCAATGAGCGACAGCGCGTTACATGGCAGGTCGACCTTCAGCCGCACGGGCCCGTCGATGCGAAGCTTCCGCGGCTCTTCAAATTGCTCCAGGCCCATGCGAGCCTTGATTTGTTCGATCTGCTCGGCCGACGGCTGCTCCGGCCGGCCCAACGCGCGATAGATGGTGTACGCGTTGCTGTGCGTTTCATCGACTCGCCAGTGATGCAATGTCACCTGCGTGCCGGCGGGCCACCGAGTCCCAATTTCGAGTTCCACCGCCGCGCTGGGGCCGGCGTTGTCGGGATGATCGTTGCGGAAGTGGGCCACCAGCACCGCGGTTTGCTGCTCGCCGTCGCGGGCGGCGACGGCCGTTACTGGCGCCTCGGAGGGCTCGACCCGGCTGGAAACGAACTCGGGACCCAGCTTCGCCAACATGCGATAGCCGTTCAACAGCGGCTTGTCGAATCCGTTGAGCGTCGAGGCAGTCCGCTTGCCCTCGAAATCGGTCTTCCTGGCTACCTCGTAGCCGGACAGGCAAATGTACATGTCGCCGATGCGCACGTCCTGGTTGAGCTTCAGGTCGATCAGCTTGGCCACGGCCGTTGCCAGGAAGGTCGGGGCAAACTGCGAGTTGCGCACCTCGGCCATCGGCTGCCGGGCCATGCTCGTGCCGCCGCCGGATGTGACGCCCCACTCGGCAACGACGATGGGCACCTTGCGCAACTCGGGGAACTCGTCGCGCATTGCGACCAGGCGAAGCTGCTGCTCAAGCATGTAGTCGACGCTTGGGTACGGGCTGCGGCTGCTACCCGCGGCGCCGTGTCCCCCGTAGGTATGCACCGTAATGAAATCGATGGGCGAGCCCTTCTCGCCCGTGGCGAAGTTTTTCCCGCGGGCGATATGCTCAAGCGTATCGCGGAACAGGTGCGGGTTCCGATAGATATTGCCGCTGGAAAGCGAGGGGCCGCCAATCCGAATGCGGCTGCTGACCGACCGTACGCCTGCGGCGAAGTGGTCGTACAGCGGGCGGTACTCTTCCAGTTTGAAGCGGCTGAAGCCGCGCAAGTCGGGCTCGTTCCAGCACGAGAAACGCCACGTGGCCACCTCGTCCTCGCCGTGTCGCTCGATGACGTGGCGGGTGAAGTCGGCGCACATCGCCTGCCAGAGGCGGTAGTCTTTCGGCGAACCGGTGTAGATGGGCTTGCCGTCCATGAAGGGCCGCTTCCGAAGCAGGGTGGGATCGGCGGCAATCTGGGCCGGCATGGAGAAGAACGCCACCGACGGCTTCAACCCGTGCTTGAGAATCAGGTCGGCACGGCGGTCGAAATGGTCCCAGCGATAGCCCACCGTGCCGTCGTCGCGCAGGTAGGCCGCGTCTTCCGGCTGGTTGTAAATGCGCACGTACTTCAGCGCCGCACCCGACTCGCGCAACAGCGCGATGTGCTCCTCGCCCCATTCGGTCGAAAGGAACTCCGTAGGATGGAACACCAGGTTGGCCCAGAACCGGTCGTTGGCCGCCAGTGCTTTGCCGGCGTCGACGGTAACGGATACTTTGGAGTTCTCGGGAGCAGCCGGCTCGGCGCCCACGGCTTCATAAGAGAAGCCCGCCGAGGCGAGCAGGGCAGCGGAAAGCAGCAGTCGCAAGTAAGTCATGGTTTTCTCCCTTGTCATTGCACAACGGCGTTCTGCGGATATTCGTGGCATAGGCTTCCAGCCTGTCGCGCGCTCCGACAGGCTGGAAGCCTATCCCACGCTTTGCCGTTGCGCCGGTTTCTCGTCTTCCATCTCGCCTATTTGGCAAGCCAGTGGATGTTGTCGAAATTGATCTCGCGCACGATCACGTGTTCGGGCAGTTGCAGGATGAACGCGATGATGCCGGCCACGTCGTCCGGTTTGAGGAATTTCTCGCGCGGCACCTGGCGGTCGCCCCAGTAGTTGCTGTCGACCGGGCCGGGGTTCACGTCGGTCACCTTGATGCCCTCCTTCAGCACCTGGTCGGCCAGGCCGTTGCTGAGGCCGCGGGCGGCGAACTTCGAGGCGCAGTAGAGGGGCGCGACGGGGTTCGTTCGCTGCCCGGCCATCGAAATGAGCGTGAGGATATGGCCCGCCTTCCGCGGCCGCATCCGTTTGAGCGCTTCGTGCATGCACAGGAAGACACCCTTGGCGTTGATATCGAATTGCCGCTCGAAGGCGGCAACCTCCGTGTCGGCCAGATCGGGCGTCGGGATGCCGACACCGGCGTTGTTAATCAGTACGTCAACCGGCCCGAACGCCTGGTCGCACGCCTCGAACGCGGCCTGCACCTGCGCCGGGTCGCCAACGTCGCCCTCGAAGAACGCGAGCCGCTCCTCGCCGAATTCCTCGCGTGCGGCGTCGATATTCGATGCCGAGTACTCAAGGCTGAAGACTTTCGCGCCCAGTTCCAACAGCTTCTTCGCCGTCGCCTTGCCAATGCCGCTGCCGGCGCCGGTAATGAAGACGGTTTTGTTGTCCAGCATGGTTCCGTTGCCCTTTCCAGTTGATTCGGTCGAGAGGGAATCGCTTGCAGGGGACGGCCCCCTGTGCATGCACTGCACTGAGTTTGCACCGGCTTCACGTCGGCGGCAAGCCGTTTGGCGGGTTTCTTTCGAAGTGGTAAACAGAATGTGCAAAAACCGATCATTTTGGGCCACATTCGGGGGAAGAGAGGGGCAAGAACCGCTTCCCGGAAAGACCTTCGATGCCCTTCACACAGCCCGTTCTCACCCCGGTTTCTCCGGCGTCCCCCCTTGCAGTGTACGCCGAAACCGGTTACCAAAAATGTATGGCAGAGCCACCCCAAGAGCCATCCCATTTGAATCTGGCTTCCCCCCTCGGGACGCCCGCACGATTCGACGCAGTTGTGGGCGAAATCGGCTTCGTGCGGCGCCGTGCATCGAGTCCCGATTGGCAAATCCGGGACCTCGTGAATCGCCGGTACAGCATCATTGCACTGGCTGTTTCCGGCAGGGCTCGCTATGAATGTGGAGGCGAGCCGTTTGTTGTCCAAAAGGGCCACATGCTCCTCTTCCCGAAAGGGATGCGCCACAGTGCGCGGAGCGATCCCGGCTCGCCCTGGTCGTTTTTCTCGGCAGGATTCCAACTGATCCCGGCCGATGAGGCCGCCGCCGACGCCTTCGACCGGCTGCCGAACTGGACTGTTCCAAAGAATTTCGTGCGGGCGCTGGAGCTGTTCGAGGAACTCGACCGCCTTTGGTCGGCCCAGGAAGCCGGCTACCTGCTGGCGTCGCGCAGCCGGTTGCTCGACCTGCTGCACGTCGTCGTTCAGGGGGCGGTCAACGTATCGCGTTCGATTCCCCATTCCCGGCGACTCGAGGCGGTTGTTCAGCAGTTGCAGGAGCAGCCTGCAAGAAACTACCGCGTCGAAGACCTGGCCGAACAGGCTGGCTTAAGCCCTTCACGCTTCCGAGTGCTCTTTAAGGCACTCACGGGCCATTCCATCGTACGCTACCAGAACTGGCTCCGCGTGAACAAGGCGAAGGATCTGCTGCTGAGTGGTGAGTACTCGGTGGCCGAGGCCGCCGCCGAGGTCGGCTTTGACGATACCTACTACTTCAGCCGGCTGTTTAAGAAGATGACCGGGTTCGCTCCGTCACACTACCGCAACCTCTAGCCCGGCTTATTCACGTAGGGACAAGGTCGCGCAAGTCCTTGGTGGGCCTGCGCAAGCCACGCCCGGGATGGTTTGAACGTCGTGCGCTGGAAGCAGGCCCGGCCAAGCGACCGAAGGCCCACCAGCGTCTTGGCTTGCTTGTCACCACCCTACATCTGAATCGTTGGTGGGTCCGCACAAGCCGCAACCAGAAGTGAGCCCGGTTCACGTCCGATTGCGCGCACAGTAAGCACTAGTTGCCTGCATTATGGGCATTCTTGGTCAACTCGCCAACCAATCGAAGTCGGCCAGTGTGGCTCTAAGTGCAATTGTATAGGGCACTTGCGCGAGTGACGGCCAGAATGACTGTCCGACACTGGCATCGCCTTTGCAAACAGGTTGGGCGAATCGTTCACGACGGCCGACCATGTCAGATTCTTCCGGATATGGGTTCCCGCGTATCGAATTGCAAATAATACCGACACCGTACTATAAGCCAGGAGACGAACATGACTCCCAAAGAAGTTTTGGCCCTCTGCCGGGAAAAGGACGTAAAGGCCGTCGACATGCGGTTCATGGATTTCCCCGGACTGTGGCAGCATTTCACCATTCCGGTCGGCAAGCTCGACGAGGACGTGTTCGAGGACGGCCTCGGGTTCGACGGATCGAGCATCCGCGGATGGCAGGCCATCAATGAGAGCGACATGCTCGTCGTGCCGCAGCCGGAAACGGCCATGATCGATCCGTTTACCGAGCTGACCACCCTGTCGATGATCTGCAACATCCAGGACCCGATCACACGCGAGGACTATTCGCGCGACCCGCGCAACGTTGCGCGCAAGGCCGTCAACTACATGAAGAGCACCGGCGTGGGCGATACGTGCTTCATCGGTCCGGAGGCCGAGTTCTTCATTTTCGACGACATCCGCTTCGAGCAGACACCCAACGCCGGATTCTACTATATCGACTCGATTGAAGGTCAGTGGAACCGCGGGCGCGACGAGGGCCCGAACCTCGGCTCCAAGCTCCGGTACAAGGAGGGTTATTTCCCGGTGCCCCCGGCCGATCAGTTGATGAACATCCGCAACGAGATGATGAACTACCTGATCGAGTCAGGGATTGACGTCGAGGCCCAGCACCACGAAGTCGGAACCGCGGGTCAGTCGGAAATCGACATGAAGTTCGATACCCTTGTGGAGATGGCCGACAAGACGATGATGTACAAGTACATCATCAAGAACGTGGCGCGGAAGCACAACAAGCTAGTCACGTTCATGCCCAAGCCTCTTTACAGCGACAACGGTTCGGGTATGCACACGCATATTTCCATATGGAAGGCCGACCAGCCCCTGTTCGCCGGCAACGGGTACGCGGGCCTCAGCGACATGGCCCTTTACGCGATTGGCGGCTTGCTGAAGCATGCGGCTGCCATTTGCGCGTTCTCGAACCCCACCACGAACAGCTACAAGCGGCTTGTCCCCGGCTTCGAAGCCCCGGTCAATTTGGCCTATTCGCAGCGGAACCGATCGGCGGCTATCCGAATTCCCATGTACAGCCCGAGTCCCAAGGCAAAACGGATCGAGTTCCGCTGTCCCGACCCAAGCTGCAACCCGTACCTCGCGTTTTCTGCCATTTTGATGGCCGCACTGGATGGAATCCAGAACAAGATCGATCCGGGCGAACCGCTGGACAAGGACATTTACGACCTGACGCCCGAGGAGCTTCAGGACGTACCCACCACGCCGGGTTCGCTGGACGACGCGCTGAAGGCCCTGCGCGAGGATCACGAGTTCCTGCTGCGCGGCGACGTGTTCACGCCCGACGTCATCGATACCTGGATCTGGTACAAGACCGAGAACGAGGTAAACCAGCTCAAGCTGCGTCCGCACCCGTACGAGTTCTGCATGTACGCCGATATTTGACCGGCCCGAGCCGGTGCAAGGGTGGCACGCGGTGCAGCAATACGTCCTTGACGAGGCGCGTTCAGCCGTTGCCCAGTGGGTTTGGCGCTGTCTGACGGATACTTCAACTCGCCGGCATTTGGGTCTATAATCCAAGCCGGGATTATTCGTGACGATGTAGGGTGGTGACAAGCGAGCCAAGACCCTGGTGGGCCTTCGGTCGCTTGGCCGGGCCTGCTTTCAGCGAACGACGTGCAAACCATCCCGGGTGTGGCTTGCGCAGGCCCACCAAGGACTTGCGCGACCTTGTCCCACCTTACATGAATAACCCGGGCAAGATGCTTGCTTGAGAACTCCGCCAGCCGCGTACGCCATGGACGAGCCCATCGAACCGCCGCCCCACTTCCCGCTTGTGGCGGCCGTGTTCGAGGGCGGGCTGGCAGCGGTGGCGCTGGCGGCCGGGTGGGCTTTAGGGCATCATCCACTGGCGACATTCCACTGGGAATGGTCGGCCGCCGGCTGGGGCTTTGTAGCCGCAGCGGGCCCACTGGCTGCGCTGTGGTTGTGTCTACGCTGGAGCTGGCGCCCTATCGAGCGGCTGGTCGAAGTGGTCCACCGGCTCATCCTGCCACTGTTCAAGTCGTGCGGGCCGGCCGAGATGGCCATCATCGCCTTCCTGGCCGGCCTTGGCGAGGAGATGCTCTTCCGCGGCGTCGTCCAGGCCGCCACGGCCGATTGGATTGGCGGCCAGGCGGGCGTGTGGGTCGGACTGCTCGTGGCGGCCGTCCTGTTCGGACTCGCGCACCTCATCACGCCCGCGTATGGGATCTTTGCGGGTCTGATCGGTCTCTATTTTGGCTGGCTTTGGCTCTGGACCGGCAATCTTTTAGCGCCCATCGTCGCCCATGCCGCGTACGATTTTCTGGCACTCATCTACCTGCGCCGCCGTCACCGCCAGTTCGCTCGGCATCCTTAGCGATCCACGAGGAACGGTCCCGTTTCTTGCCCGGTCCCCTTGCGATATCGTCAAAAAGGTCAAAGTTTCCCCAGCCCCCCGGCCGATTCCATTCGATGCAGCCGTATCTCCTTCTGCTTCCAGTCAAGGCCGTCGCGCGTGGTCAGTGCCAATTCCATGACATCGCGGGAACGCGTGTTGGCGGTCTTAGACCGCCAACAACCGGATCGGGTACCGGTTTGGTGCGGCGCCACGCCCGAGTTCTGGCAAAAAGCCATGACGCACCTCGGGCTGGACGAAGAGGGACTGCGGCTCCGCTTGGGCGACGACTTCCGCCGGGTCCACGCCGTTGTTGGGCCCGGGCAAGGCGAGCCTCAGCGCCCGGCCGGCTTCACGCCCTTTGGGGTTCCGCGCCAGGGGCTGGGCTACGGGCAGGCGATTCGACATCCGCTGGCCGGTGCCACGCTCCGCCAGGTGCATGACTATCCCTGGCCGAGCCTTTCGCCCAGCATCCAGCTTGTCGGCCATGCATCGGTGCAGTCGGGCCGGTACGCCATCCTGGGCGGCACGTACAGCCTCTTCTGGCACGACCTGACGGACCTGCTGGGAATGGAAAACGCGTGCATGAAGATGTACGACGAGCCGCTGCTGGTTGATACGATCCTGCAACACGTGGTCGACTACCACGTGGCGGTCAACCGTGCCATTTTCGACGCAGCGGCGAAGCACATCGACATCTTCTTCATTGCGAACGACTTCGGCTGCCAGCACGGGCCTTTCCTCAGCGAGCCGATGTTCCGCCGATTCCTCGTCCCGCACCTTCGCCGGCTGGTGATCCTAGGCCACGATTACGGTCTGAGGGTCATGCTGCATTCGTGCGGCAGCATCGCACCGCTGATCCCCGCCATCGTTGAGTGCGGCTTCGACGCCTTGCACCCTGTGCAACCGTGCCGAGGGATGGATTTGCGGCAACTGAAGGCCCAATTCGGCGACCGCATTGTCTTCAACGGCGCCATTGATGCCCAGCACACGCTCATTGAAGGCTCGCCGGAGACCGTGCGCGAGAAAACCCGCGAGGTGCTCGGCATCATGAAGCCCGGCGGCGGCTACATCGGCGGCGCCAGCCACGACACGATCATGGGCGAAACGCCCGTCGTAAACGTACTGGCCATGTTCGACACGCTGCGGGCGGAGGGTGGTTACGGGTGACGGTCGGCGCCGCGAGTGGAAGGAATCGTCAAGGTTTTATCAGATAGGCGCCGGGTGCGTTGGCAAACGGAAATCGTTTGAGGCAAGCCGGTATTCTGCGAGAGCGGGCGAATTCGTCCCAGGCAATCGTCTCTCCCGGCCAACTGCTTGTGGCATATTCGTCCAGAATGATCACGCCGCCGGGCACAACCCGATCCCAACATTCCTCGAGAATGACTTTCGTAGGTTCATACAGGTCGACATCGAGATTAAGCAGGCAGAACCGCGCTTCCGGATTCTGGTGGAGCCACGCAGGCAGCGTCGTGCAGACATCGCCCTGGATGATGATTCCCCGATTCGCCGGGATAACACTATCGGCATTGTGCAGATCGAGAATCGCCTCGAACTCGTCAAGAAAGACACCCGAACTGAGACCGCCCTCGTGTTTCTGGACACTGGCGTCGGCGCGGCCGTCTTGCGGTGCAAGGTGTGGAAATCCTGAAAACGTGTCGAACCCGATGACCTTCTTGTGCGTAGCAGTGGGCGTAAAGACTTCAAGGAATTTATGCCAACTGAAGAATGATTTGCCGTAATAGACGCCGAAGTCCGCGTAGTGGCCGGGCAGGTCGGCAGTGAGCTTGAACAGTTCGTAGTGCGCAAGATGTCGGATGAAGGCGCGTCGGCTCGCGTAGACCGGGAAGAGGTCCATGTAATGACGAATACAGTGTGGCCACCTGTCTGCAAGCTTCTCGAGATTGCCGTAGAACGCTTCGTCGCCGCCGGACGGATAGAAGAATACGTCACTTGCCATCATCGTCTTTCTTGTTCTTGAATTGTTCAGGTTCGGGGTATCGAATGGACCCTGTATTTGCCATGGGAGTGGCCGCGGAACATTCGGCAAGTTACATCAGGAATCAAGAGCGATTCGCCGCAGGAAGCCGTCAGGAGCTGCTGTCAGGAGCAGCTTGCTTTCGATCGTCTTGTCAATCTCGAAACTGAGAGTTCCTCCATCGGCGGCGGTTCGCGGGTGGCTCTGCAGACGCCGAAGGTACTCCCAGACCGCCGTCTTCGGATTATTACCTTGTCCCCACGGACGATCGCCTCCCGGACTCTCCGGGAAGTCCTCGATACCCGTGTCCCAGACGACACAATAGCTTCCCGGGGAGGTCATCGGCGCAAACGCATCTAGTTCTGCAAGCACGTGATCGTGCGAATGATTGGAGTCGAGAAACACCAGGATTCTTTCGTGGTTCTTCGCCGTATTCTTGACTCGCTCGATGACCGCCGGGTCCGTTGATGATCCGTCAACAATCTCGATCAGGCGCGACAGAGGATGGGATTGGATTGCCTGGCGGTTGTGTGGTCGCAATGCAATATCAATTCCCACGACGCGGCGCGATGACGAGGTTGTTTCCACAGGTTTGCCAACCGAGGCAGCATCGCAGTAATCCAACAAAGCGAGCAACGATGCACTCGCGACAAGCGAACCCCCGTGGGCAATACCGGTTTCTATGATCAAATCCGGCTTGATCATCCAGGCCAATTCCTGCATGGCATAGATATCCTGCGGGATTTGGATCACAGGACGCCCAAGCCACCGGAAGTTCCTCGCGTATTCAACTCGTACCAACTCCCGCATCAGCCGAGTGGTGGCCTCTTGGAGCAGTTCATCTCCCCCGTAAGAATCGACTCTGTCGGTGCACTCTTGAAGATAGCATTCAGTTGGGTTCACCAGTGGTCTCCTAACCTGACCGCAGACAAGCTAGCCTTGTCCTGATGGAGGTGCCATTCACAAGTTATCAACCCGAGGGATAGCCGTTCACAGCGGATTGTCATATTCTTCGCGGCAAGAGGGGCAGTTCATCCAATCGGCCAACCCGCCCGACGCGAAGGTGGGACTGCAAACCTCGCATGCACCTGTGGACGGTGACACCCCACGAATGACCGTTTGTTTGCGATGGTGCGTATCTGGAGTCCCACGGCCTACCTCCTTCGCGTCTATGCCCGCAATTGATACAGGCATTTTTCTCGTGTCATTCCGGAACCAGAACCTCTCCTTCATAGCCGAGTTGGCAGAGACGGTCTCGTATGGCACCTGCATGCGCGATGGCCGTGACAACGACAATACTGTCTCTCGCGGCGCCGCGAAGGATATCTGGACCGGTGACCGGCAAGCCGCCAATCCTCACTGTGCGCTGCTTGAAGGGATTCAGGTCGATCAAACCGGCAAGGCGGCATTTTCGCAGGCCGGCTGCTGCGTAAAGGTAGAAAAACTCCCTTCCAATTCCCCAAGCGTAAACCGGCCGCTGAGTATCTGCTATCTTGGCCAGCAGGCGGCGCTTGTTCGAAAGCCTGTTCATCTGCGTGCCGATATACGCGGTCAAGTTTTCTCGGAGCACGCCCCGGTCGTTGCTCCAATTGCTCACTGTCATCCTCTCTTTGCGGCGAAACAGCGCGTAAAGGACCGGCATCACCATCCGATCGCTCATAACGGGTTGGTCTGTCCGCACAGCATCAACCAATTCAAAACCTTCGTGTTCAGCCATGCTCGCCAGGCTGTCAAGATGGAAGTGCTGGACGTGCTCTCGCAGCAGCAGCCAGTAGAAATCGAAGTAGCAAGACTCGCCATATCTTTCTGCGTCGGGCACGCCAACACACAAGAATCCACCCTTCCTCAGAACACGGCGGGCCTCACGAAGAGCCCTCGCTGGACTCACGAGGTGCTCCAACACTTGCTCCACCACAATGGCACTGAATGTGCCTTCCCGAAACGGAAGGGCCTCCGCATCACCCGGCTCGATTGTGAGGCAGTTCTTTCGGCGTGCTTCCTTTACATACGCCGCCGTCCGCTCGACACCGGCAAGATTCGTGTAACCCTTGCCTTGAAGGTAGTCGAGGAAGCCGCCAAGAGCACAGCCGACATCAAGAAGTGGTTCGTGCAACTGGATGCGAGACGACAGCAATGCATAGAGATGCAAGTACCGATCGTGCGTTCGTTGTGCATTGCTGCCCGGGCGGTCCCCCTCGCTGACAACGGAATTGAGATTCGCCGGCGCATACTCCGTTTCGTAATACGTCGCAAGTCCCGCAATCTCATTCTCTTCAAGGCCGTTATACGCGTGGCCGCACGATCTACACACCTTCAGCCGCACCGTGGCGTACAGGCTTGAGGCGTCCGTTGTTCCACAATCGAGCACCAGCAGCGTTTCACCATCCTTCGCCCTGCACACGGGGCATGACATTTGCATTGGAACGCTCATGATTCGGCCTCCGGCAACCGTGAGAGGCGGTCAATCTGGGCTGCCCATCTTGCCAGGCGCGAGTCGTCGGGAAAGTAACGACGAAAGTGGAACACGGATCCCTTCGTCGTTTCAAACAGCGCATAATGCCGCCGGGCAATCGCATGTCGTTCAGACCAACGCTCCTCGAGAAACCAATCTGGTTCCTCCTGAGACGCGAGAAACCAGTCTGCCGGTTCTGCGCCAAAGACCGTATCGAACTCGATTGCCATCTTTTCCAAACGGAGAATCTCGTGGTAGTGGGCTTTCAGAGATGACTCCATCCGGTTGGCGGTGAAGCGGGTGCGCACCGACTCGGCCGCTTGCCTGCCAAGGCGGTTCCGTTGCCGCGGGTTCTGATGCAGCAATTCCACGGCGTCGGCAAACTCGGCAGGCGAGGTCACAACTAGGCCTGTCCGGCCATCCTCGACGATGCACTTCTCGGCAGGGTTGTCCAGGACTATGGGGACAATCCCTACGGCCATTGCCTCGAGGAGTCCGTTCTCGGTCGTTCCATAGTGCGAGGGATTGAGCAGGTATGCCAACGTGTTGATCGACTGCAATTCTCCGGCTATGTCAGTTGTGTAGCCTCGAAACTCGAGCAAGCCGGGCTTCCCGGCCTTCTCACAACGCTGTTGGAGAGCCTCGAGATTCAGAGCATCCCCGATCAGCCGCACGGTGAAGTCCGGCATCCGGACGGCCGCAAGAAAATCGATATAACAGGGATGCAGTTTGGCAAAGTTCAGACTGCCAATATAGCCCACGGCAAGCGGATTCGTCTCGTACTGTGACGGGCGTGGCAAGCCATCAAACCCTCCGCTGCTGAAGACCACGCCAAGACGCTCACGAATGCCATCCGGCAGCCCCAACCGATCAAGCCCTTGGTATGAGCATGGAGAGGTGAATAGAAACCGCTGGGAAACCCCAGGCAGCCGCGGGGGAATGATCGGCGTATGCAGTCCCGAAACGTGGCACCATACGAGCAGTCTCATCGCCGGCAGCGGCTGCTGACACAGACAACGCAACGTCGCGGGATGGTTCCACCACTCAAGCTGCACCACGTCGGCGGCTTCCACTAGGTCCGCAAGTTCTCCCGCAGACGGACAAACAGACACCTCACCCCCACTCTGCCGGATCTGCTCACAGTATTGATGCTTCTCCGGCTTTTCCAGTACGACGATGGTATGACGAACCCGACTGCCGAACAAGTTGGACTGGCCAACGAGCCCGCTCAAGGCCTTGCCAACGCCTCCTCCGAGATGGGCGGCAATGTGTAGCACCTGGAGCATCAGTTTCCTGCCCTGGCTGCACGGAGTTTCAGAAGCAACTCGTCGGCGTAGGGGTCGATGTTGTCTGGGAGCCCATGGGAAAGCTGGCCGCATTCGCAACAGATCGCGTTATCGGACCTTCTGCCGTTCAAATGTGCAACTTGGTGGCGATATAGAGCATCGCCATGCCATATCTCCTTGATCGTCTGTACACGTGCATCGCCGATCAACAACTTTCGAGCCCAATCAAGGAAGCACAGACTTGCCATACCGTCCGAGTTGATCGATATGGAATAGAAGATATATGGGCAGGTGTTGACCTGACTGATTTCCTGGTCATAAATTCCCTTCTGGATCGCGATATTCAGGCGACCCTCGACATCAAACTCAGGCCAGCACGGGGCGGTGTTCTCGATAAAAATCCGATCTGAAATATCGCCGAACGTCTCGAAAAAGTTGGCTTTGTCCTCCTCCGACAGGTAATCGCCGGCAATCTTGACGCACACCTCGCAAGCCCCCTTCATTTCGTAGAAGGTACGAATATTGTCGACGAACTGGTCGAACTTCACTCGCACCCCAGTGAACTCTAGGAACTGCGCATCCGACATTCCGTCCACAGAAATATTGATTCGGTCCAATCCTGCATCGAGAAGTGACCGTCCTCGGTCGCAGGACAGTAGAAAACCGTTGGTCGTGGTGTCGATGAAGTCGGCAATCCTGGCAGCCTTGGCGTAGGCGATCATCTCGGGCAATCGGGCGTTTAGAAGCGGTTCGCCATCCTTGTACAGTCGCAAGACCTTCAGCGGTTCTTCGAATTCCCGCAAATCGTCCACAATCTTCTGGAAGAGATCCAACGTCATCGACCCCTGCCATCGGCCGGTCTGGCGAATCAGTTGTGCATCACCGTTGGGGCAGAATCGGCAGCGGAAATTGCAGGCGCTGCAAGGATCGACGAAGAGGATCATCGGGGTCCGCAGTGGGATGACCTCCTCCAGTTTGGCCCGGTTCTCCAAGTTAATGCGAGGTTTTACGGCGGCTTTCAAGACACTCTCCTCCCAACTTCGCAGGCCATGGCACAGACTTCTGGACTGCAACGACTCTTCCACCACGCTACGGTGTTTGCCATGCCTGCTTCGAGGTCGAACCGCGGCACAAAGCCGACCTCGCTCCGCAGGCGACGCACAGTCGCCAGCAGCACCGGGGCCTCTCCGGCAGCCGGTGCTGCCGTACCGACTTCCAGGCGATCAGTCACACCAAGGCATGCGGCTGCGCTCGCAACGAGCCTTCCGAGTGCTAGGGGAGTCCCGGAAGCGATATTCACAGGACCGTTCACTGGGCTATCAACAAGTGCTGCCAGCGCCTCGGCTGCGTCCTCGACGTGCAAGTAGTCACGGACCAAGTGTCCGTGTGAGCATGTTGCCTTTTCGCCGCGAAGCAATGACAGGACCGTGGAGGGAACCAACCGCGAAGGGTGCTCGCGGGGCCCGTAAAGGAAGAACACCCGGCCCCAGGCAGCACTCAAATCCGTCGCCATGGTCATAGCTTGTAGGGTCTGCTGCAATGCGTGCTTGCATTTCCCGTAAAGGGAAGACGGTCGGCAGGGTGTCAGTGCCTCCGAGCAAAGCCCTTGGCGCCAGTCGTATTCGGCGCACGTGCCGGCGACCACGATACGCTTGCCCCCATACCGCTGAAATGCTCTGATCAGGTCAATGCTTGCCTTCAGCCAGCGGTAGTTCTCTGCCGACTGCCAGTAGCATGCCGGCTCGGAATACCACGCCAAATGGAGAAGGTGAGTTGGATGGACGGCATTGAGCAACGAATGAATCTGTTCCGAATGAAGCAGATCGGCCAGATGCCACGAAATGCCGTATGAACCGACGGTGACCGGTCGGGAAGACACAGCATGGACATCATATCCACGCGAGGTGAGGTAGCGCAACACATGACTTCCCAAGAAACCACTTGCACCGGTAACCAGGATTCGATTCATACGCCGCCCTACAGGTCGCTCAAATCAAGACTGGCTTTGTGGATACGATACTTGTCCGCCAATTGATCTAACCACAGGACGTGTCCATTGCAGAACTCTGAGGCATGTAGTTCCGTGGCAGGTCGGCTGTCGCGGAAGAGGGTCAAGGGTCGAACGCCGGTTGAGTCTTGTGAACACGCGTCCGTGGTAAGAAGTCGGATGTCCGGATAATGGCGACGAAGAAAGTCGTGTATTTGCGTCGTGCGAAACCCGGAAAGGTGCAGCCCCGACACATCCGTCAGACCGGTGTAGACTGCGTGAACCGCTTGAAGTGCGGCTGGTACGACAATACTAACTACGTCGCGCCGTTGATCCTCGGCCGAACCCGGGCCATGCCACAGAACGACTCGACGGCGCAGGTCTGCGGCCAGGAGCCAATTACGATCTTGAATGCATCGGTTTATCTCGAGCGGAATACGAGACTCGAGATACCGGTCGATGAGTGTACGTATCGTTGCTTTCTGCTGGTCGGAAAGTGCAACTACGCGAGCGTCCTGAAAGGCCCAAAGGGCGATCGTTTCAAGATGATTCCGGAATTCATCACCAATGTAGTGAAGCCGTGTTTCCATGTTGGCGCTGGAACGCGATGGGAGTCCCGGCTTCAGTACCCGGTGTTCGCGATAAAAAGGAAGAAGATCAAAGGCTATGCGTCCCAGTCGCGATAACTGGTACATAAGATGGAAATGGGCATACGTCCCACGGGCAACCAAGTATTGGGCCTGCAAGAGCGCAGTGCGACGGAACACGCCCACCTCAGGAAGCACGAACTGTCGGAGCAGAAAGTCCAGCAATGCGACGGGGGCGTCGGAATCGAAACAAGCAGATTCCGAGAAGTGGTAGTAACGATGCAACTCTTGACCTCGGGCATCGTCGTATGCAATCCAGTCCGTGTAGATTGCCGTCAGATCGGTTTCACGCTCCATCCGACGCGCGTGAGCGACGAGTGGCTCCGGAATGAGAGAATCGTCATCGGCCAAACAGACTGCCAACCCTCCGGCCGCGTGCCGCAGGGCATTGCTGAAGTTCTGCCCGCCAGACACCGTATGCGATTGTGCGATGTGCCGCAGAAAGGGCATTTCTTGCTCGTGCCTTCGAAGGACTTCTGTCGTCCGATCGGTTGAAGCATTGTCGGATACGACGATCTCGAACGGTATCCCGAATCGCTCAAATCCGTGCAACCGGCCAAGGCAATAGTCGAGCAGAGCGGCCCTGTTGTACGTAGGGATACAGATGCTCAGAAGTGGCGCTCGCATGATCCGCTCTGGAAGGTAGTGGGCCGGTGCGGAGGATAGCGACACGCGCGATGCCAGTCAATACGTATCGCCCTCCCCCAAGGAATGTGGGTGCTTGCGTCGTAGCGAGGGCATGTTGAGGTGGAGTTCGATTGGATAACGAGCCAATTCCTTGCCTAGCCAGAATGGGGGCCTCGTTACACGAAACCACTCGCCGCGCCGGCTGCTTCGGAATACCCCGGCCAGGCGGCGTCGCGCGGGCTTAACGCCGTTGGCGGAAGCGGCCACGAAATGCCCAACGCCGGGTCGTCCCAACGCACGCCGCGGGCGGCTTCGGGACAATATGGGACGGATATCTGGTACAGTACTTCTGTTTGGTCTTCGAGCGTCTGGAAGCCGTGGGCGAAGCCGGCGGGAATGTAAACGGCCTTGAGGTTCGCGGCGGTCAGGTCCACGGCAAACCAGCGCCCGAAGGTGGGACTGTCGCCGCGAAGGTCCACCAGTACGTCGTACAGCGCGCCGCGAACGCAACGCACCAGCTTCGTCTCGGCGTGCGGGGGAAGCTGAAAATGCAGCCCGCGAATGGTGCCGCGCAGCCGGTTGTGCGACAGGCTGCACTGGGCAACCCGGGTGTCAAGCCCCAAATGCCCGGCTTCTTCGGCGCACCAAGTGCGGGTAAAGAAGCCGCGATTGTCGGACACGGGTTCGGCCTCGATCACGTACGCGCCCGGCAGCGGTGTTGCTTCGAATCGCACAAACGTACCTCAGACGATTTCGACCCGGGGAATAGGAACAATGAACCGGCCTCCCCGCGCCACGTACTCCCGCTGCTGCCGGAAGATTTCTTCCTTGAAATTCCAGGTCAACAACAGTACGAAGTCGGGCATACGTTCCAATAGGATGTCCACCGGCAGGATGGGCAGGTGGGTGCCCGGCGTCAGGCGGCCCTGCTTGGCCGGATTCCGATCGACCACGAAGTCGAGCGTCTCGCGGCCAATGCCGCAGTAGTTCAGCAACGTACTTCCCTTGGCCGACGCCCCGTAGGCGGCGATCGTCTTGCCCTCGTCCTTGAGTCTTTGCAGCATCGCGACGAGTTCCCGTTTGATTGTACTCACGCGCCCGGCGAACGGTTGGTAACTCGCCGCACGGTGAATCCCCCAATGCTCTTCTTCGGCCAGAAGCGAGGCGACCCGCGCACTTGGCACCGGCTCACGTGGTTCGAAAGGGGACAGTTCCGTTTTCGCGGCGGAATGGTCGATCGACTGGCTCACCTGCTCTTCGTGCCGCGAAGATCGGGACGGTCCCCTGTGAACCGTTCCATCCTCCCGCGATGCGGTGACCCGCAGCGAACCGCCGTGGATGGGGAGCCGCTCGACGTCGACAACCCGCAGCCCATTCTGTTGAAACAATCGATCGATGGCCGTCAGCGAGAAGTAGCAGAGATGCTCATGGTAGATCGTGTCGAACTCGGTCTTATCGAGCAGGTCCCGAAGGTACGGGAACTCGAGCACGGCAATGCCGGAGGGCGCCAGGAGCGAGGCTATGCCAGCCACGAAGCCGTTCAGGTCGGCCACGTGTGCCAGCACGTTGTTCGCGTGGATCACGTCGGCCCGGACGCCTTCGGCTGCCAATCGTCGAGCAAGGGGCTTTGTGAAGAACTCGCATAGCGTTTCGACGCCGCGCTGCCGCTGGGCGACCTCGGCGATGTTCTGCGCCGGTTCGATGCCCAGAACGCGAACGCCGAGCGCCTTGTAATGCTGCAACAGGTAGCCGTCATTGCTGGCGATTTCAACGATCAGGCCCCGGTCGTCCAACTGGCGTTCCAAGACAATCCGTTCGGCTAGGCGCCGTGCCTCTTCCACTGCGGTTTCGGAGTACGATGAGAAGTACACATAATGTGCAAAGAGCGTTTCGGGCGGCACGGTCGCCGTGATCTGCACCAGCGTGCAAGCGGGGCACCAGACAAGCTCCAGCGGATAATGCCTCTCGGAAGCCGCTTCGTCTTCACTGTGCAGGAGCGCATTGGCCAGCGGCGTGTGTCCCAGCGACAGGATCGACACGCATTCCCTGCTTGAACACGCGCGGCACTCATAGGAAACGTCGGACACGGGCGGACTCCTACGAAATGAGTGCGTCCACACCTGACGCCGACCAGTGCGGTACGTCCACCGCCGGATGTTTAGCCTCGTCTTGCCGGCGATGCGCCGAACTGGGCGGCTGCGCACCTTCCGCCCCAAGATACTGTCTGTACCACTGGACCGTGCGGGCAAGCCCCTCGCACAAGCTGTAGCGTGGTCGCCATCCGAGCACGCTGCGCGCCCGCTCGGCCGACAGACACTGGCGCAGAATCTCGCCGGTCGACTCATCCTGGACTTCGGCAGCGAGCGGCGAGCCGAGCACGTCGAGGATCATGCGCACCAGGTCCAGCACCGAAATCGGTTGTTCGTTGGAAAAGTTGAACGCCTCGCCGAGAATCGCGGGGTCGGCGGCCATCTTCTCGGCCAGCAGCATGTAGGCGGCCGCGCCGTCTTCGACGTAGAGGTAGTCGCGAATGGGGGAGCCGTCGGATCGGATGACCGGGCGCCTGCCGTGCAGTGCGTCGCGAATGGTGCCCGGCACGATCCGGTTCCAATGCAGATCGCCACCGCCATAAAAATTCCCGCACCGCGTCACGCAAACCGGCAGTCCGTAGGTCTTCCAATACGTGTGCGCCAGCAGGTCGGCGCACGACTTGCTCACGTCGTACGGATAGCAGCCCTCCATGGACGTGCGTTCGCTGTAGGGCAGCACTTCTTGTTCGCCGTATGCCTTGTCGGACGAAGCAACGATGATCTGCCGCACCGCGGGGCTGCGGCGGCAGGCTTCAAGAACGGTCCAGGTGCCGCGAATGTTGCTCTCAAAGGTGGAAATCGGGTTGCGGTTGGCGATCGGTACGATCGTTTGTGCGGCAAGATGGAACACGGTGGCCACCTCGTATTCGCCCAGCACCCGCTCGACGACCCGCTGGTCGGTCACGTCACCCTGCACAACCGACACCGACTCGAGCCAGCCGGCGCAACGCAAGTGGGATTGCGGAGTCCAGTCGCGCAGCAAGCATACAACCTGCGCACCCGACTCAAGAAGCCTCTGGACGAGCCACCCGCCCAGGAAGCCCATGCCGCCGGTTACCAGGACGTTGCGGTCCGTCCACACGTTGGATGGCGTTGCCGCGCGTCGTTCGTCGTTCGTCATCGTTCCAGACCTTCCATTGGGCCTGACCGGAATCCCACAACTCGTTCAGAAGCTGCTTGTCCCGCTGGGTGTCCATGCATCGCCAGAAGCCCTTGTGTTGGTAAGTGTAGAGCTGCCCGTCGCGGGCCATATCCTCCAGTGGCGCCCGTTCCAGAATGGTTGCATCGCCCTCACCCAGGTAGTCGAGTGCTGCCGGCTCGAATACGAAGAACCCGGCGTTCGTCCAGGTATTGTCGCCCGGCGGCTTCTCGTCGAACGAGTCGATCCGACCGTTGGCATCGCTCGAAATGATCCCGAAACGCCCTTCCGGTTGCACCGAAGTGACGGTAGCCAGCTTGCCGTGCCGGCGGTGGAAGTCGACCAGGGCGGCGATGTTCACGTCACTCACACCGTCGCCGTAGGTGAGCATGAACGGTTCGTTGCCGATGACCTCCCTCGCCCGCAACACCCGGCCGCCGGTAAGCGTACCGGCGCCCGTGTCGAGCAAGGTCACGCGCCACGGCTCGCATGCCACCTTGTGGACGATCATTTCGTTCCTCGCCAGATCGAACGTCACGTCGCTCGAATGGAGGAAGAAGTTCGCAAAGTACTCCTTGATGACAAACCCTCGGTAACCCAGCAGCACCACGAAATCGCGAAAGCCGTAGTGGGAGTAAAGCTTCATGATGTGCCAGAGGATCGGCTTGCCTCCGACCTCGATCATCGGCTTCGGGAGCGTTCGAGTCTCCTCGATCAGCCGCGTGCCGTAACCGCCAGCCAGAATGAGTGTTTTCATGCCAATTCCCCGGATTGCTGGAACCGAAAAGGGCGAGGTCCACGCGACGACCATCCGCCACGAGATCGGGGGGCGTATCGTAGAAGAAACAGCCGAGGTATCCAAGGGCAGTTTCGATGCCCGGAAGATAGAATGCGTTATCTGGGGCGTTTGGGATTCTGTGGCCGGGAGATTGTTTTTACGCAAGTCGCCGTCGCCACCGGCCGGCTCGCCCGGTCTGGGGCAGTGGTCAGTCGGCTAACGCGGTACTCCGAGTCCCCCATTTCCCCTGCATCTTGACGCCGCCTCCGGCGGCGTCAAGATGCAGGGGAAATACAAGGACATCGTGCTTATAGCTGACCGACCACGGCTCCCGCGAGACAAGCCCGCAGGTGGCCCTCTCTGTGTGAATCGAACCTATAGAACGACGCTGGGCAAGCCGGGAGCTTCTTCGCCAAAATCGATTCACAGCACTTCAACTACTCACCCGCCACGCGGCACGCCTCTTCCTTCGCGATGCGGCACCATTGAACGACGTTGTTCGGGTTGCCGCCGAGGGTGTGGTTGTCTTTCATGATGATCTCCACAACACAGCCGCGAGTCGTTTCCAGGGCTGTGCGCAAGGAGTGGCGGGTGGCCCCGGCATTGATCTGCGGCTGGGCCAGTGCCGCCGGGTTGGGCTTCATCGACAGGATATAGTTGTCCTCCAGGGCCTCGGCCATCTTCCGCAGATCGGCCCAGGGCGAGCAGGATACCCGGCGCAGATTGCCGTGCCCGGCAACGTGGCGCCAACGCTTATCGAGGGGTTCGCAGCACCCGTAGCAGTTCAGGCCGAACCGGTCGAGAATGGGCTTTTCGAAGGGGAAGACGAATTCCGCATACATGTCGGGCGAAATGTGCGCCGTTTCCTGGCTGTCGGCGAATCCCCAAAGGTCGCGGCATCGCACCCGCCCGGCGAAGTCCGGTTGCGGCAACTCGTCGGTGAAACCGAAGCCGCCGGAGCCCACGTAGGTCCCTTCGTTGTTGAGCGTCAGAAGCCCGTTGGCTTCCAGATAGTCGAGCTTGTCCAACGTGCCGCGCGAAAGGACGGCCATCAGTTCCTTGACCTCGTCCGGATGATCGACGAAGTCGTAGTGCAGTTGCTCGAGTCCGCGCAGGTGTGCCGCCCGCATGGTCAATCCCAACGACCACCACCACTTCCCGACAAGACGCACGCATAGCAGGTCGCCGAACACGTCGCGGGCTAGTTGCAACAGGGCCCTCGATGTTTCCACGTCGACGTCCATCTGCGGGGCGTGCAGTCTCTTCAGGCCGGTTCGATAGTCCTTCAGCGGGGCGTCCCACGCGTAGGAACCTCGCTGCGCCACGCGGTGAAAGCCGGTTTCCAGCCCCCAGTCCTCGTTGCGGAGGATCATGGGGACGTCGAAGTAGAGGTTTACCGGCTTATCGTCACCCATCGAGCCGGCCCAGAAGCACTCGCGGCGCAGGGCGGCTTCCCAATTTCGAGCCACCGGCGCACGGCATTCGAGTTGCGAAGGGGGGATGATCTCGCCCCAACCTTGTTCGGGGTCGCAGAACACCAGCGGCCGGGTCCGTTGAAGCTGGTTGTGCCGGCGCCAAAGCTCCCGCGTCTGCTGCATGGCCGGGCTCGCCGCCGCCGCGGCCACTTGCTCAGCCAGACGCCGCAACACCGCCCGGTCGTCCGGGCCGATGTCGAAAGCGGCCGGAGTCTGGCTATGTGCGGCATGGACGGAGGGATCGGTACTGCCGGCCGAAACCGCCGTGCCTGGCTCGGTTTCAGAAGGTGATTGCCCGCCACCGCTGCGGCCTGGCGCGGGTGTGCGCGCCGGCGTTGCCGTTCGGCGTGTGTGTGGCGACCTGGCCGGCGCCGATGCAGGCGCTGCTGCCGCAGCCTGCGCCGCAGGTGGTGCTTGCGTCGGCGCACCGACCGGCAGCCGGCTGGACAAGTCGTTCAGGAACGGTACCGACGGGATTTGCCAACTGGTCGGGATCATCACGGAGATGGGAGATTGGTAACCGTTCACGGGGCGGCGCAGGCAGTTCTCTCCGTTCCACGCGAAGGGGACAGTCCCCCCGTGAACGGTTACGAAGACTGTTTATGGCGGATTATTCACTCTCGATGAATCATCGGCGCTAGCCCGGATGATTCATGACGATGTAGGGTGGTGACCAGCAAGCCAAGACCCTGGTGGGCCTTCGGTCGCTTGGCCGTGCCTGCTTCCAACGCACGGCGTGCAAACCACGTTGGGCATGGCTTGCGCAGGCCCACCAAGGACTTACGCGACCTTGTCCCACCCTACGTGAATAATCCGCGCTACCAAGACAAGCTAGAAGCTTATCCCACGCAGAGTGGTGACAAGCAAGCCAAGACGCTGGTGGGCCTTCGGTCGCTTGGCCGGGCCTGCTTCCAGCGCACGGCGTGCAAACCACGTTGGGCATGGCTTGCACAGGCCCAACAAGGATTTCTGCGACCTTGACCCACCCTACATGGACCCCGGGATTTATCGACACTCGGTTTCAATATCTTCACGAATATGCCGTCACAAGATGCACAACTGCCGCGATCCCACCGCCCAACTTTCTTGCCCTGTCCCTCCTTTCGCCCTGTCTCCATGATTCGAAATCTGAAATCTCAGATTCGAGACTCCAAATCTCAGCCCGCCTGATTTCAGCTGAGCGTTCGCTTTGTATCGATTATGCGGTTTCTTTGGCCGCTCTGTCCCCATTGTAACGGCTCAGAGGGCCTTTTCTCTTCCGTAAGCCGCAATAGATGCCGAGAACGATTCTTGGAGCACTCCCTGTACCAACCAAAGAAAAAATCGAACTGAACTCAATTTGCCTAAAGCCCGCAGATTGCCAGGTCGATATGGCTCCATAGAGACGTTCGCGCAGGTCCGCCGCACACACCGTGCGGGCGGCCGCCGGCTGCGTAGGCCGGCGGAAGGTCCTGCGCAATCCCAATGGCGTCACCACCAAGATGGGAGATACACATCGCCGTTTCTGCTTGAGCAACTGGGCTGAGCAGGCGGTGTAGCTTCGGCCGAAACCGTTTCCCGCAAATCCGGCGAAGCTTGGTCCAAGTCCTAAAACTCTAAGGGGTAAGTTCAGATGACCCGCATTAACACGAACACGAGTTCGCTCAACGCACAGAAAACGTTGACGCGCAACACGGAGGACCTGCAAAAGGCGTTGACCCGGCTAAGCACTGGTTTGCGAATCAACACGGGCAAGGACGACCCGGCCGGCTTGATTGCCGCTGAAATCCTCCAGAACAACATTGTGGCCGTCCAAAAGGCCATCAGCAACACACAGCGCGGCAACCAGATGATTGCCACGGCCGACAGTGCCTTGGGCTCGATCGGCGGCCTGCTGCACGACGTCCGCTCCCTGGTCACCGAGGTAGCGAACACTGCCGTGATGAGCGACGAGCAGATTGCAGCCAACCAGTTGCAGGTGGACGAAGCGCTGGACGCCATCAACCGGATTGCCCAGGTTACCAAGTTCCAGGGCCGTCGCATGTTGGACGGAAGCCTCGACTTCATTACCGACGCGAATCTGATCCCGCAAATCCAGAACTTGAAGATCGACCGCGCGAATCTTGGCGCCACGGGCACGATGCCGGTCATGGTCGAAATCGCCCAAGCCGCTGAACAGGCCCAGATCACCACCTCCTCCGGCGAGCAGGATGCGGGCACCTATGTACATCTCAGCTCAAGAGCGGTGATGAGTTTTGAAGGAGACGCTGGAGGCGCCGTCACAGGCAACATCTACATCCAGGCCACTTCGCTTTCCGAAAGGTTTGAGAATACGAAGATCGTGGTCAACGCCGGCTACGATACTGGAGATCTGGCCGACTATGATGGAGCCCGCGCCCGCTACGATACGACTCAGAACATCCTTTACGTGGACTTGGAAAACGACATCAGCGGTGTTCATGTCCAAAACGTGATGGATGCGATCGACGGCACAGGCCTGTTCAAGGCCTACACGGACGTTGCAGACACCACCGCTGCGACCAACACATTCGAGAGCTTTGCCGGCACCGACAATCAAGTCATGTTGCGGCCGACCATCAACGTGTGGGCCGCCAACTATGGGCCCGACTACAACGATGTCACGATCGAGTTCGAGCTTGACGATACCGCTACGGAAGTCAGCGCCTCTTATGACTCGGATGCCAAGACGATTACGGTCCGCCTGATGGCCGACAACACCGACAACCCATTTGATGGGGCCGGCGGGTTGAACAACATCGGGGATATTGTCGATGCGATCCACGGCCTAGACGAGTTCAACGCCGAAATCACGGCAGGCTCGCTCAGCAACGAAACCGAAGCCTGGATGTTCGGCGGGTTTGCTCCCGACACAAGGGTCTACGCCAACACTGGGGCGACCGGCTATTTGAAGACCGCGTTTTCAGATGCTACCCGCGCGTATGCCAACATCGACTTCGCTGCGGGCGTGACGAAGACGTTTACGACGGACGGTGCCGACGCGCAGATCTACATCAAGGCTTCTGGGCTGGGTGATCGGTACGACAAGGTCCAAGTGCAGTTTGTCGGCGGTGGCACGGCAGGCCAGGAAACTGCCGAATGGGACGCGGCCGCCAAGTCGCTTGTGGTCAATTACGACGCCACCAATTCGACGGTGGATCAGATTCTCGCCGCGATCAATGCTACTGATGCCTGGGAAGCCGTCCTCGCGTCGGGTTCCGGCACAAGCAAAGTCGATGCCAGCCAATCGAGCGTCGTCACCAGTACCGACTCGCTGATTGTCGAAGCCATTGAGCCCGGTGCAGACTTCAACAACATGCAGGTCGTGTTCGAATCGAAGATGGGGCACGCCACTCCAACCGCCACATACGACAAGGCGACCAACACGTTTACCATCACCGTCAATCACGACATGACGGCGGCGGGCAGTACCTCACTCGCCAGTCTTGTCGGCGCGATTAACCAAGTGGAGGGTTTTGCGGGTTACTACAATACCGCATCGCAAGGCGGCGTGGGTCGAGTCTTCGGCGGCGGGGTTGATGCCCTGGTCGTCGGCAACACCGGCTCCAGTGGTGGCAATGCACTACTAGATC
>JAVEUP010000254.1:0-9249 GCA_034005525.1 Thermoguttaceae bacterium
GCAAGCAGTCGGCCGCCCTGGAAATGACCAAGTGGTTCGATACCAACTACCATTATCTCGTGCCGGAACTCGAACCGGACCAAACCTTCTCCCTCGGCTCGACGAAGCCCGTCGACGAGTTCCTGGAGGCCAAGGCGCTGGGCATCCACACGCGGCCGGTGCTGGTCGGGCCGGTGACGTACCTGCGGATGGCCAAGTCGCGCACGGCGGGGTTCCGGCCGCTCGAACTGCTCGACGGCCTGTTGGGCGTGTACGAGGAAGTGCTCCGCCGGCTGGCCGACGCCGGGGCCGACTGGGTCCAACTTGACGAGCCGAGCCTGGTCGTGGACCTCGACGCCGCCGAACGCGACGCCCTGGCCGTCGCCTACGGCCGGCTGGCGGCGGCCGCGCCGCTGAAGCTGCTTGTGGCGGCCTATTTCGGCCAGTTGCGCGAGAACCTCGAAACCGCCGTCTCGCTGCCGGTCCGCGCACTGCACGTCGACATGGTCCGCGGCCGCGACGAACTCGACGCCATCCTCCGCGCCCTGCCAGCCGACAAGCTGCTGTCGCTGGGCGTGGTCAATGGCCGGAACGTATGGCGAACCAACCTGCAGGACGCGGTGGCCACGGTGCAGAAGGCCGCCGGTGCGCTGGGGGCGGACCGCGTGCTGGTCGGGCCGTCCTGCTCGCTGCTGCACTGCCCCGTCGATCTGGACGGCGAAACCGGGCTCGACGGCGAACTGCGTTCCTGGCTGGCCTTCGCGAGGCAGAAGATCGGCGAGATCGGGGTAATCGCCGCGGCGGTCAATTCTGGAATGGCTCCCGGGGAACGGTCCCCTTCGCCTGCCGCCGGGCAGGTGCTCGACGAGAATGCCCGGGCCGTCCAATCGCGGCGCACGTCGCCGCGGACGCAGAACCCGGCCGTCAAGCAGCGGGCTGCCGCGGTCGACGATGCCATGCTGTGCCGCCGCAGCGACTTTCCGGCGCGCCGCAAGCTGCAACGCGAGGCGATTCCGCTGCCGCCGCTGCCGACCACGACAATCGGCTCCTTCCCGCAAACGCCGGAAATCCGCCGCGCGCGGGCGGAGTTCAAGCGGGGCGAGCTATCCCGCGAGGCGTACGAGGAGTTCCTCCGCGGCCAGATTACCGAGGTGGTGCAGTTTCAGGAACAGTGCGGGATCGACGTGCTGGTCCACGGTGAGGCCGAGCGGAACGACATGGTCGAGTATTTCGGCGAGGAACTGGAGGGAATCGCCGTAACGTCCGGCGGCTGGGTGCAAAGCTACGGCTCCCGTTGCGTGAAGCCGCCCATCATTTACGGCGACGTCACCCGCCCGGGCCCCATGACCGTCCGGTGGATTCAGCACGCCATGCAGGGCACCGGCAAGCCGGTCAAGGGCATGCTCACCGGGCCCGTGACCATCTTGTGCTGGTCGTTTGTGCGCGACGACCAGCCGCGCAGCGACACGTGCCGGCAGCTTGCCCTGGCCATACGCGACGAGGTGGTCGACCTGGAGGCCGCCGGGGTCGGCATGATCCAGATCGACGAGCCGGCGTTCCGCGAGGGCCTGCCCCTGCGCCGCGACCAGTGGGCCGAGTATTTCCGCTGGGCGGTCGACTGCTTCCGGCTTTCCGCAAGCGGCGTGGCCGACGCCACGCAAATCCACACGCACATGTGCTACGCCGAGTTCAACAGCATTATCGACTCGATTGCCGCGATGGACGCCGACGTGATCTCCATCGAGACCTCCCGCAGCAACATGGAGTTGCTCGACGCCTTCGTGCGTTTCGAGTATCCCAACGAGATCGGCCCCGGCGTATACGACATCCATTCCCCGCGCGTGCCGACCACCGAGTCGATGGTGCAGCTTCTGCGCAAAGCGCTCGAGGTGCTCCGGCCCGAGCAGATTTGGGTCAATCCCGACTGCGGGCTCAAAACACGGCGCTGGGAGGAGGTGCGCCCGTCGCTAGTGAACATGGTCGCGGCCGCCCGCGCGGTGCGGGAGGAGCTTTCGTAACGCCGCGCGACGATGAGCCGCAACAATCTGCACAAGGTCTCGGGCAGCTCCGGCTGCCCGGTGACGGCAGTTACTACGTGGTTCTGTTCCCGCGCCGCCGCAGTGAAACGCCTCCGACCTTCCGCACCCATGCCGGCGGCGCGGTAATCGAGGTGGCCGGCCCGTGGGGCACCGATTACGTACTGTTGACCGACGGGCCGGATGACGTGCGCGTGGACGACGGGCCGGTACTTCGCGGCCCCGCTGCCTCCGCCCAGCACCGGACCGGTCGGCCGCCGCTTGTGCTGACGGCCCATTAGGACACGTTATGGCGAGCCCCCCGGCCGCGAGGGGCCAAGATGCGGTATGGCGTTGCCGTTGCGTGATCATCTTGCCGCAGACAATCCGCTCGCACGGTTGACGGCATTGGCTGCTATGGGTTAGAATGGGGGCGATGCTTGTGCCTTTTTGCAGCTCATCGCAATGTCGTTCCGTCACAAGGGAGATGGTCATGGGTGCAACCACTATATTCGGGGAGGATCGTCCTGTTTCCACGGCTACGGCGAGTGATGAGCGGGGCAATCTGCCGGCTGCGCCGCAAGCGTCGGGAGAATCGCCGGTGAATGGCGATGCTTCGGGATGCCGCCTTCATAGCGGGTTCACCCTCGTCGAGCTTCTGGTCGTCATTGCGATCATCGGCATCCTGATTGCTCTGCTGCTGCCGGCGGTGCAGAGTGCGCGCGAAGCGGCGCGCCGGTTGACGTGCTCGAATAACTTGAAGCAAATCGCGCTGGCACTGCACAATTACGAGTCCGCTCACCGGATGTACCCGCCTGCCGGCCACAGCTACGGGTTGGCCCCGGGGGATCCTAAAGACGGTATAATCAGGAACGCGAACGGTTTGGTATCGCTTCTGCCCTATCTCGAGCAGACGGCGCTCTATATGCAGTTCAACCATTTGGAGACGTACTCGAATCACAAGCGGACCTACCCGCCTGGTTCCACCGGTACGGTGGTCGGTAATGCCCTTACCAACGGCAATGCAAACTTGTCGACGACCCGATTGGATGTGTTCACTTGCCCGTCCGACAACAATCAGCCGGGCGACCGCTGCTGCTGGGGTAGCCACTATGGGCCCGGAGGCAGTATCGTTGCGACGCCCACTAATTATGACTTTGTCACTTCGGCGCGCGATTTCAGCAGCCATGATAACTGGGCTAAGGCCGGAACCGAACGCCGGATGTTCGGCCAGAACAGTACGACCAGGCCGCAGATGGTCCGCGATGGCCTGAGCAAGACCTTTGCCATTGGCGAAACGACGAAGTGGCACCAGAATGGTTCCGGTTTCGCCTGGGCGTACCGGGCGCATGTGATGACGGGCGTCGATCCACACTATACCGTTCAGCACGCCGGCATCAATTTGTGGCACATGCCGTGGGTCAACCATCCCGATTGGCAGAGCCCGCCATACAATCCCATACGCGGCAGGGTCAGGTCGTGGTGGTCGGCCGCGGCCAGTATGCACCCAGGCGGATGCCACTTCGCCATGGGGGACGCCTCGGTCCATTTCATCAGTGAGGCCATCGACAAGCCGACGCTGAATAACCTGGCGCGCATGGCCGACCGCCAGAGCGTTGTGTTGCCCGAGTAACCCTCTTCACTCCGAAAGGCTCGACCATGTTGCGCGAAATCTCCCTGTACTCTTGCTGCACGCTGGTCCTGTTGGCCGGCTGCGGCGATTCCGGTCCCCGGCGCGTTCAGGTCGAAGGGACCGTAACCCTCGACGGCCGGCCGCTGGCCGGCAAGAGTCTGTTGTTCATTCCCGAACCGGAAACTCCCGGCAACGGCGCCTCGGCTCATACCGACCAAGACGGGCGGTATTCCCCTACCGCCATCGTGTTCGGCGCCACGCGCACCTATCCCGGAATCCCACCGGGACGCTATCGCGTTACCGTGAACGAACCCGTGATGCTGGGTGACGCAGGGGCAGCCGAAAGCGTCGAGCCGGGCGAGGTTGCGCCGGCCATGGGGCTGGACGACTTGACGCCCCGCAAGTCGGAAATCCCAGCCATCTACAACGCGGCGGAGACGACTCTCTTAACGATCGCCGTGCCGGACGCGGGTGGCGTGATCAACCTCGAACTCACATCAGTCCGCCCAGGGCGCCGATGAAGCTGCTCTGGAGCAGACGGGCGAGGCGATCGGCCGCCGGCAGACCTTGCCACTCACGTCAATCGAACCCGGCTGGCTCAGAGCGGTCGCACGACCGACTGGCTGCGCCAATAGTCCAATAGGGTGTGGATCGATAGAACGCCGCCGCCCATGCCGCTCTTGTTCACGCCGGCATAGGGTACGCCATGCGGGAAGACATTGTGGGCATTGATCCAACTACTGCCTGCGACCATCGCCTCAGCCATCCGCTGCGCCCGGGCCAGGTCGTTCGTCCAAACGCTGTTGGCCAGTCCGTAGTCGGTGCTATTGGCCATGGCGACGGCCTCGTCCTCCTCGCGAAACGATGCAATGAAGGCAACGGGGCCGAAGATCTCCTCCCTGGCGGCCACGTTGTCCAGCGAGCCGGCCAATAGGGCGGGCTTGACGTAATGTCCGCATCGCCCCGGCACGTCGGCTGCGCCGCCTTCCAGGACCACCTGGGCGCCTTCCTCCTGCCCACGCTTGAGGTACCCGAGCACCCGCTGCAACTGCTTCTGGTTGACCACCGGCCCCATTTGCGTGCCCTGATCCATCTGGTATCCGACCACAATCTCCCGGAGTCGCGCGATGCAGGCGTCGATGAATTGGCTGTAGACGGACTCATGAACCAGCCAGCGGGTTGCATCGCAGCAGACCTGTCCGGTATGGAACGTAATGGCCTGGGCGAGCTTCTCTGCCGTGCCGTCGACATCGACGTCGTCGAACACGACCGCTGCTCCCTTGCCGCCGAGTTCCAATTTGACCGGCACGAGGTTTCTCCCGCAGGCTTCGGCGACCAGTCGGCCGACCTCCGGCGATCCGGTGAACGACATGCGTTTCAGGCCGGGATGTGCCGCCAGCGCAGCCCCGGCCACCTCGCCGAGCCCGGGAACCACGTTGATGACTCCGTCGGGGATCCCCACTTCCTTGGCGAGCCGCCCCAGGTAGATTGTCGAGAGCGGCGTATCTTCCGCGGGTTTGATGACGACCGTATTCCCGGCCGCCAGCGCAGGCGCAGTGCCCCACCCGGCCAAGAGGAACGGGAAATTCCAGGGGAAGATAAACCCGCACGGACCCCAGGGATGGCGGACCATCCACGCTTCGTGCCTGGCGACCGGCAGGGCATCGCGATGCTGCACGTGCAAGGCCATGTCCACGAAATACCGCATCGTGTCCACGAAATTCTGCACGTCTCCTTCAGCCTGCGCGTAGATCTTTCCGCAATCGAGTGCTTCGATCTGGGCGATGATTCCCTTGCGTTTCTCAACTTCGTCGGCCAGCCGGTGCAACATGACGGCCCGTTCATTCGGCGGGAGCTTCGCCCAGTTCGATTTGGCAAATGCTTCGCTCGCGGCGCCTACGGCGCGGTCTACATCGTCCGGCTGCATGGCAGAGACTTCGGCAAGTACTTCGCCGCTGCCCGGATCAACCGTCGTGAAGGTCTGGTTGCCGGACGAGGCGACCTGCTGCCCCCCGATGACTCCCTGGACGCAACCGGACTTCAGGAAATCGTCCACTTCCGGCATGAGATTGACGCCACTGGTGATTGCCATAACAATTCTCCCTGTATTATTCTGACCCGTGTGTTGACGACAAGCACGCGAGCAACCGTTTGCAGGGGACTGTCGCAGCTTCTGTGGCACGAAGGGGAATCTGCCCAGTCGCCACCCTTTTCGCCGCAACAATGGGCTTGTCCTCTTCGCGTGCGGCAGAGACAACTGCCCGCGCCGCGACCCCGTGAACGGTTACAACGCCCGTTCATGATATCCAATGAATACATCCGTGCCAATTGGCCTGCGCCAAGGTTTTCCGGCAAGAGCAGACTGACATTCGAGCGACGGATCAGGACTGGCAACCGTTCACGAGGGACTGTCGCCTTCTCGCGGACCAAAGGGGGAATTGCCCAATCGGCTGACGGGTTCACCTCGGCAATGGGGTTGTTGCCTGTGTGTCAAGCGCAGAAGACTGCCTGCGCCGCGGCCCCGCGACCCGTGACGGCAAACCACGGCAAAGAAGAGCGTCATGTTCATTCCCTCGCCCGGGTCCGTGCTCCTGCTGGTTCTTGCTCTGGTGGGTGGCGTTGGGGTGCCGAACTTGACCATTGACAGCGCGGTATGCATTCGGTAGCATTATCATCCTACTGGAGAAGACGGCTTGGTGACGCGACTGGAGTGGGACAGCAAAGGTGTACCGCATTGCTGCACACGGATCGCCGGCGACCGCGTCTCGGCGGTGACGGATTGAAGCATGACGGAAATGAATCGGCGCGATAACCCATTTGACGAACTCGCCGCGCAGTATGATGCTTGGTCCGGCGGTCTCGTGGTCGGCCTGATCCCCGCGGACAGCCCCTGGGGGCGACGGTACTCGCAGAAGGCCGTCCAGGGGCACCCCATTTACTCAGCGGCCGCCTTTTACAGGCCCGACGAAACGATCCATCTGGCTGCCAGCGCCGGGCTTGACCTCCGTGACGCATACTCATGCCTGCTGGCGTCGCCCGAGGCCATCGACGCCGCGGCGCAGCCCCGCCAGGGTATTGCACCGAATGCCGGCTTCGTCGCGATGAGGTTCACGAAGCATTTCACGGGTGAATCGCTCCGGGCCACAACCGGGTGAGCACGCAAGCGTCACGAAGATTCCAAATACACAACTGTGTGAGATTGAACATGAAAGGTGCAACGATCGTTGTTAAGAGCTTTGAAGATCTTGGCGTGAAACACGTATTTGGCTATACCGGCGCGGCCATTCTGCCCGTCATGGACGAGCTGGGACAAAGCTCCATTGAGATCGTCGTGAGTTCCAACGAGCAGTCGGCCGCCTTCAGTGCGGCGGGCTATTCCCGCGCAAGCGACCGGATCGGTATTGCGATCGTCACTTCCGGACCGGCAATCACCAACACGCTGACCGCCGTAGCCGACTCGTTTGCCGACAGTGTCCCGTTGATCGTTATCGCCGGGCAGGTTCCGGAACACAAGATTGGCACCGACTCCTTCCAGCACATCGACGTGGCCTCCGTGTTCGGCCAGACTGCGAAGCACGTGGTCACCGTCACCAGCATCCGCGACATCGAGACCGTCATCAAGGACGCCTACTTCCGCGCGCGGGCGGGTAAACCGGGGCCGGTGGTCATCGACATGCCCATCAATCTGCAACAGAACGTTAATCGGTACTCCGGCGACAATCTGGCCCGCTTTGCCAACACATACCAGGATGAATGCCATCTGTCGGACGGCCAATGCGGGCATTTCTTCGAGCTGTTGGCGGCGGCGAAACGCCCCTTGTTGTACTTGGGCGGGGGGCTCAATTCGCGGGCCGGGAGCGCGGCGATCCGCCGCTTCAATGCTCTGCTGAATATCCCGTCGGTCAACACGTTGATGGGGAAAGGCGTGGTCGACGAGAACGATCCGACGTCCCTAGGACTGCTCGGAATGTTCGGCACGCCGTACGCCAACAAGATCATTCAACGGAACGATTTCTTCTTTGCCGTCGGTGTACGGTGGGACGATCGTGTTGCCGAAAAGGTCGGTTTCGCCATCGATGCCAAGATTGCGTACATCGACATCAACCCTCAGAAGGTATACCAAATCCGGACGGAGCGGTCCCCCGAGTTCTCGTTCGTCGGCGATGCCGCCACGGCGCTGGATGATCTTACGGACTACGCGCGGCGGAACCGTCCTGCAATCGACATCGCCGAGTGGATCGAGTATGCGAAAATGCTGAAATGCTCGTGGCCGCTCGACTATCGGCGCGACGGGCCTTCCATCCAGCAGGCCGAGGTGCTCGATCTACTCAACAGGCACCTTACCAACGACACGATCATTACCACCGGCGTCGGCAACCATCAGCTCCAGGCCGCGCAATACCTGAGAATGAATAGGCCGAAATCGTTCCTCACCTCCGGCAGTTTCGGAACGATGGGGTTCGGCATGCCAAGCGCGGTCGGCGCGCACTACGCGAATCCATCGGCACAAGTGCTCGTGATCGACGGCGACGGCAGTTTCAGAATGAACATGGGCGAAATGTACACCATCGGCACGCGGAATCTGCCCATCAAGGTTCTCCTGCTGAACAACATGAGCGACGGCATGGTCAAGAACCTCGAGGACGTCGCGTACGGCGGCAGGCACTCGGCCACGGAGAGAACGCGCGATGTCAACTTCGCCGAAATGGCAAGACAATGCCACTTCCGGTTCGCACGGCGAATAGACTGCCGCACAGAAATGGCCGATGCAATCGCTGAGTTCATCAACAGCCAAGGCCCGTGCCTCCTGGAAGTCATGACCGATACCGAGGAGGTTCTCTATCCCGTCGTGCGCCCGGGAACATCCTATGCCGATATGGTGCTGGGGCCGTACATCTGCGAGGTGCCGGAGGGGACCGGGCAAGGCGCTGCAAAAAGCGCCGACGCCGAACGTGCAACGCCATTATGAGTTGAAGCCTTCAGGCGCGGAAAAGTGGCATGCGGGACAAGTTTTCGTGTATGGACGCCGGCCACTACTGGAGGAATCCCCAACCGAACACCATGAAGAGGAAGCCTGCCGCTAGGACGACAATCCCGTTCACGTGCTTGAAACCGGCCGGCGTCGATGTCACAATGACGGAACCGCTGAGATGTTTTGCCGGCTGGCCTTGGGGCCGCCGGCATGAGCACGCCCTTGCATGCACTCTCTCAGGAGAAACCGTCTATGAAGACTCTGCTGTTTCTAACCCTGTTCGGCGTCTGTGTTCTTCCGGCCGGCCTCGCCTCGCTCGATGCCGGAGAGGCTAAGCTCCCGAGTATTGTGCTGATGATGGCCGACGACCACGGCTGGGAGGAAACCGGCTACAACGGGCATCCGTATTTGCGCACGCCCGTGCTCGACGAGATGGCAGCCGCGGGCCTGCGGCTCGACCGCTTCTACGCCGCGGCCCCGGTGTGCTCGCCCACGCGCGGCAGCTTCCTGACCGGGCGGCATCCGAACCGGTACGGCACGTTCTCAGCCGGCTGGTCCCTGCGCCCCGAGGAAGTTTCCATTGGGCACGTCCTGCGCGAGGCCGGTTACTACTGCGGCCACTTCGGCAAATGGCACGTCGGGCCGGTCAA
>JAVEUP010000062.1:0-38418 GCA_034005525.1 Thermoguttaceae bacterium
TTCCGCACTTCCCTTCGACCCACTCCTGGAGTTGCTTCAGCGCCTGGGCCAAACCTGTATCGCCGATGATGCGGGCGGCATCGTGCAAGTCGCCCAGGGTGTCGTAAATCAAGGCATACTTCTCTCGCACCCCACCCCGAACCGCCATGGACTCGGGCATCCGCCGAATACGCCACCGCTTTCGACCAAACTCCCCCACGGTCTCAGCCATGTCGAAGCCGACTCGCTGGAGAAAGATCAGATCACGCCTGACGGTCTTGTCGCTCATGCCCGAAAGGGATACCAGTTCCTTAACGGTGTACCCCTTTGGCGAGTAGGTGAGCAACTTCAATATCCGCCATTGACGGACAAGCGGATGTGGCTCCTCACCGTCCTCGGAACGAACGGGAGCGGTGAGGAGCGGAAAATGGGTGTTCTGTTCGACGGAATCGCCGTTGGTGTTGTGCGGTGTAGACATATTGGATCGCCTTGGCGTTTGGTGTCGAGTTTCTGAGGATCGTCAAATGGGAACGAATCTACGGGCTACCTTTTGGGGCGGCAACCCCAGGGAACGCCCCTGAGAGCCCCCAGGATGCACCGTATTGCGTCCGTTTGGCAAAAAGGCACCTTAGGTCGCCTTGTTTCATTTTGGATAATTCGATAATCATTTTCAATTTCCTATGGGGTTGGTTCCATCCGTGGGACTCCTGGACCGCTTCCAGGTCGGCATTCCTTTCACGGTGAAAGGTTTGCTGGCAACCTTCGTCAATTCTGACGAAGGTGTGGACATCCTCACTCAATTGGATAACCCTGCTCCCAGGTGTGCTTGCCATCGAACGCTGCCGCCGTCACGTAGAACCGTGCATCCACAGGGAACTTCCACACCTGGAAGAAGATGTAGGCCATGTCTTCCCCCGCAGAGTCCTCGTCGCCATAGACGTAAACCTTGCTGAAAGGGTCATGCCCCTCCACGTCCTCTTCATGAAGGATGAATTGCGGTCGGTCCCGAAGGTAGAAGAACCCCTGGCGATTGCGAAGGATATTCTCGGCCTCCGGGCGGTAGAGGGTTTCCAAGGGCAGGTCCATGCAGAACCAATGGCGCTCAAGACTGAACTGGATGTAGCGGTTCTGCGAATCGTCTTCCCGCCAGCCGTCGTCGGGCAAATCATCCACGACGGACTCGTCCCGTCCCTCGCTTCCCCAGGACTGGGCAAACGCCTGGGTCACCCGTTCCAAGACGAGCCTCTTCTTTTCGGACAGTTCTTCGCCCCCGGAACTACCGTCTGGTGGCCGCTCCTCGAAAATGATGAAGCAGTTGCCGCAAGCCTCTTCGTGGGCTCGGTGGTGCATGAGTTTGAGGTAGTGGGCGAACTGTCCGATCCGCCGCTGGAGTTCTGTCCCGTAGTCGAACATGCTATTTGCGCCCAACGGGCTACAGTTCATGGATGCTTTCAGCGAGCTTTGGTCAGGACATGCCTCTAAAACGCTCCAGGATGCCTTCTGTTGCGTTCTTATCCGAAATAGGCACTCCAGGTCGTCCGTGTTTCATTTTGTTTAATTGAACAATCATTTTCAGTTTCCCCTGAGACTGGTTCCATCCGAGGGAATCCTGGGCAGCCTGCGGGGCAGCAATCCTTTCACAGTGAAAGATTTCAGCGTCCCGCCAACTTCTCCTCCAACCGATGTTCCAGGTCCGCCTCCACAAGTTCCTGGAAGGTGACATCCATGTCGTCCTTCTTGGCACGCACGTAGGCCAGTATGACCTTTTCCAAGTCCACGCCCTGCAAAAACGCTCTCTCGACCTCGGTGACGGATAGCGGAGCCCCAGCATGATGAGCCATCACCAACGCTTGAATGACTGCCTTCACGTCGGTCCCCCGAAGTCGCATACCGATGATGTCGTAAACACTGAGCCGCACCCCCGACATCGTTGCCTGAAACCAGGGGGTAAACAGCCTGCCTATCAGGGACAGGACCACCAGGGAGGCCACGAACAAGAAAGCGACCACGGCGAGTATCACGAACGGTTCAACTTGAGCGATTAGCATAGGACACCAGTCGTTTCGGTAGGTTCACCGTGCGGTCATATCCTCACTCACCACTGCCATCCTGCTTCTTCAAGCAGCATTTCTTGTACTTCCTCCCACTTCCGCAGGGACACGGATCGTTCCGTCCGATCTTCGGTCCCTCATGGACGACGGTAACCGATGGCGGAAGCGGGTTGTCATCGTAGTCGTCGTAGTCTTCGGCTGGATAAGCAGCCTCTTCGTCGGCATTGCCGGCGTGCTGCTTGGTGTGTCGGCCCTGCCGAAATGCATCCCGCTGCTTGGCGTCTTCCTGCCACTGCGCACGCTCGGGGAAGTCGATTCCCATAAGCGTGCTGACGGCCACTAAGTTGTTGCGAAGTTCGATTCCATCGGAATCGAGTTCGTCATTGAGAGCGACTTGTCGAACGGGCTGAATGGTTTCGTCGGCGAAATGCATCAGTGCCGACTGTGCCAGTCGGCACTGGATGGCCAAGTCGTCCTCTTCGTGAAGCAACCCAAGGCATCGCTCCAAACTGTGGTCGGTATGGACGATGCCGAAGATGTCGGCGGTATGGTAGCGGAAATCCCAATCCCCGTTCTGGAACACAGTTTTCAGTGCGTCGACGACCGCATCCGTCCCGATTTGTGCCAGGGACTCCATGGCTTCACTGAAAGGGACAACGCTGTATTCCAGAAGCCTCTTCAGCACGAGCGGTATTGCCTGCTCTAGCCGCAACTCCCCAGCCAGCCAGACCAGGAATGGCTCCATCCATACCATTGGGTTGTCCGAGTAATCCTCGATGTCTTGGTCAAGCAGTTCGATGACCCTGGCATCGAAGACGTTGGGATAGACGCCCATCGCTTGGACGAGGCGATGGGCGTGGTCGATGTCTTCATCAGGCGGGTAGTCCTCGCTCTTGTTGCGGTCACACAATTCTTCCAGTTCTCGCCAGAGCTTTTCGGGGGCAAAGCCGTGCAGCACAATGCGGTCCCGTATTGCCTTCCTCATTTCCTCGTCCACAACGTCAAGTTCGAGTATCGGCTGTTGGTGGGCTTGGAGGAGGGGTGGGGCGGCATTGGCAAGTACCTCCAGCAACCACGAGGTAAGGTGCTCGTTCTCATCATTCTGGGGCCGCTCAAGCTGGTCGATAAGCCAGAGGACGGTTTCCTCTGTTTGCGGGAGCCTTTCGAAAGAAAAGTAGTACAGGTAGAAGGCATCATCCCAGCCGTACTTCTCGATTGCCTCAATGGCCAGGGGCATGATGTCTGGGTCGGTGCTGAACGAGTTGGCAAAGTAAGCAATAGAAGCATTCCGCACGGAACGTGCGGAATGCTTGATGCCTTGCTTGATTTGGTCAGGGGTAAGTCGCATGGGTTTCAGGGGGTTATTGTCTTCCATTTACAGCGCTGCCGATGGTTCATTTCTCTCCGAAGCTCATGGACCCGCCCGCACCATAATCCGATTCGTATCAACCGGCTGATGATGCCTGCCGTCGCCCTGGCGGGCGCATACAACGCTGTAGAATCCGTATTTGGTGAATAGCCACATGGGCAATTCCTCGGTCAATTGCTGTCGCCATAAACCGCCGACAGCCAAATCGTCGGCGGCAAGGTCAGTTTGCTAGGCTCATGGCTTTGTCAGTATTCCCATCTGGATCATCCGGTCGAAGTGCTTTTCAATCTGCTCAGGGAGTGTGCCGCCAGTCACCAGCACGCCAAGTTCCATGTTCACGGTAAAAGCGTATTCGGTTAGGTTGGCGCTGGTCAGGAAGAGATTGCGACCATCGGAAACGGCACACTTGACATGGAGAATCCCAGCCTTGCTGTGTTCGTCCTTGGTACGCTTCTCAAGCGGCCAAAGGAAGACGCTCGACTTGGCGGCAACATCTGCTCCCAGGGCTTGAAGTGTGCTATACGTGTTTTGTCCTTCCAGTCGATCCGGCGTTTCGACCACCACCGTGATCCGCACGCCTCGCCCTGCCGCACGCACGAGCGAATTACGAATACGAGGGATGTGGTAAACAGCGTAGCTGACGACGAGGACTCGTTCGGTTGCGCCGTCGATCAATTGCAGCAGCGCTTGTTCCGTGCGGCGGAACGATACAACACCGGCGTCTGGCCCCGTCCAAACAAGCTCGACTGACTGGCTATCCCGGTAAACCTTTTCAGAATTCGCTGCTGTGCGAATCGACGCCGCCACAGCCTCCGCACTCACGTCGGCGGCGTGCGCCTTCCAGCAGTCGAGGAAGTTGGCAACGAGACTGCGGTAATGAGCGTGAGCAATTCCGTCTGTTACCCGATTCCTTGTAGTGGGCCAATCGGACACGTCGCACGACTCGACCGACGCTCCCACAATCTGCATTAGCGAGTACGGGAGGGCCTTCGCTAAGCCACCTGCTTCGACGGCGATTATCTGCTGCCCTTGTTCCATACTTCAGTTTCCTCAAGGGAGTTCTCACTTTGGCAAGAACGGGCTTCGTCTTCCCCACGATGAGACGATCAGTGTGTCCCTGGCTCTGGTCGCTGCCACGAATAGCAACGACCGCTCCAGGCTGTTATGCTCCTCCTTGCTTGCTGGGTCGCCTTCCAGGGCTTTGATGCGCAACGGCACTACCCCGGCGTTGACCCCGGCGAGAATCATCACGGGGAACTCCAGTCCTTTGACCCGGTGCATGGTCGCCAGTCGGACACCGCCTCCCTCGCTGTGCTTGTCCAGGAGTGTGTACTTGATGTCGAGGCTCTTGAGTAAAGACTGGTAGCCATCTCGAACCATCTTGTTTGTTCGAGCTACAACACAGATGTCTTCCGGCGGCCGGTTGTCGATCAACTCCAAGAGTCGCTGCCCAAGGAACTCCTGCTCCTCTGCCTCCGAGCCAAAGTGAGCGACCTCGGGAGAAGGGCCAGCGAGAAGGGATGCGTACCCTCGATCAGAATCCGCTTCGCCGTCGAGATCATCCACTTTGACACCCTGGAGCATTGCCATCGCCCAAGTGCGAATCTGCTCGGTCGTTCGGTAGTTGATCTTCAGCCGACTTGACCGCCCCTGAATGTTGATCCCGCATTGGCGCAGGACCACTTTGCGCCCGTAGATGCGCTGGTGCGCATCCCCAACCAAGAAGAGATCATTTGTGCCGGGGGGAATTGTCGCTCGAATGAGCTTCCATTCTTCTGGGTGAAAGTCTTGGGCCTCATCCACCACGACTGCTCGGTAGGGCAAGGCTGGCTGTCTTTGTTCCAAGAAGCGACGTGTTTCTTGAATGACGTTCAGCCATTCATGCTTTCCTCGTGAACGCAATGCCTCGACGTAAGTCTCAAATATCTGCCACACCCGTGCTCTGTGCGGGCGAGTCAATGCCCGACCACGGCCCGTTCGGGGAACCTTTAGGTAGGCCGCCCGATCTTGGATGTTGTTGGCCTGAACGACCTGATCCCATTCCTGCTTCAGAAAGCCCACGTCAAGACCGGTGTCTTCAGAAGAAGAAACTGCTGTCTCCCAGCACTGATTCATGTCGTCCGGCGTGGCAATGTCGAACTCTACGCCTTGAGTGCGCATGAATCGCACGGCCCACGAATGAAGGTGGACGACTTCGAGCTTCTCTATTTCATCGGCACACAGGTGATGCAAGTTCTCTTCAACATTGCGTGCAAGGTTGGCCGTGTAAGTGGTGAACAGCACACGGTCGCCTGGCTGCCCGCAAGCCGTCTTTGCAAGGTGGCGTGCCCGGTGCATGGCGCAAACAGTCTTGCCCGTGCCGGGTCCGCCCAGGACCCGTGCTGGGCCATTGAAGGTCTTGGTGACCAGTTGCTCCTGGTTTGGATGAAGGAAAACACGCCACTTGTCCAGAGGCGCATTGAGGATCGTGTTCAGATCGTGGTCCGTCTGAATCGTGACGAAACGACGGCGGGAGTCGGGGTGCTGTAGAGCGGTAGCGAGATCGGAGGTATCGACCTTCTTTTCCGGTTCTGCGGCGATGGTCTCTCGAACCTCTTCGGGCGGAATCCCCTCAGCGAGCCACAACAGTGCCTCGGCTGATTCAGCGGGCAGGTGTTTGGTCAACGAGAGAAGTTCGTCGGCCTGCTCGATGGCACGAACCGCAGGAAGAAGGATGGCAGGCACGCCGAATGACAAGAGCAGGTCGTCATCGAAGGCATCCAGCAGACCCAGTTTCTTTTCAACCTTGGGCTGTACTGCCTTCTCCACCTCGCTGACACTGACGATCTGCAACGCTCCCGTAACCGGGTTGATGTCGAATGTCCGTTTGACCGCCCAATCCATCGCCTCGTCATGGTTGTCCACCCAGGTCAGGATGTAAACGTCGCCCTGGTCAGGGTGCAGCACGACGGCCCGATACTTCTGATCGATTCGCACCGTGCGGACATTCGAGTCCTTCACGGCATTCAGTTTTTCGTAGTTGATTGCCGACGACCTTGGGTCAGCCTTGAACTTCTCGGTGAATTCACGTACTTTCTTCTGCTGCGCCCGTGGTATGCGAGCGAAAGCGTCGAGAAACTCGCTGGCGATGGCGACAGTCGGCATGAGAATGTTCCTTACAGCAGGTTGTACAGTTCCTCGTTTTCCAGGTCCGTTGTCGCAAACACTCTCCATCCGTGTTTGGTAAACTGATCGGCGATGTCGGCTCCATGGAGGAGCAAGGCGATCTTTTTGGAGGGCCACGCAAGTTCTGCATCGGCACAGACGCTTCCCTTGCTGTCGGTCAGTTCGTAGCCGACAACAGGCAGTTCCTTCCCCTGTTCCGCCAACGATTGCAGGAACAGCTTGCAACTGTCGTCGCAGAATGCCAAGAGTTCATCAAGGTCTTGTGTCCCGCATGTCTCGGTCGCATCAACCAACGGCTGCCAAACGACGGCACCACCCTCAGCGGCATCTCTTCTGGCAACACCCTCCAGTAATGACTCCAGCGCATCGTCTGAAATTGCGACGGTGTGCCCCAACTGACGGATTACCTCGCCTCGGGCCTGAGCCGTAGTCGAGCCAGGATGCGTTGCCAGGAAATCCCGAAGAACTTGTGTGGCATAATCTTCGTCGAACTGCGGAATGTTCGTGGGCTCAATCGGCTGGTCCGATGGCTCGATCTCCTCCACCCGTTCCTCGAAGAATGCAACGTCGTCTTTGTGCAGCGTCTCAACGAGGACGGAACGATCCAGGTATTTGTTGCCACGCTCGCAGGATGTCTCGGGGAGGAAAAGGCAAGCGTGACAGGCGGCGGCGTGCAAAGTTGTACCATCTCGGTACGGATGATGCTCAGCACAAAGCGGGTCGGAGGCACATAGCCGCATGGCTTCCAACGCCTGGTCCAAATGACGGCCCAGACTGTCCGTTTCTCCGAGGCTGACCAATCCGCCGAGGGTTCCTTCGCTATCTGGCGCAGCCGTGTAGATCAGCACGCCTGCCATCGGTGAGCCCTCTCCCACAGGTCGGGAATAGATCCGTTCCCGAATGCTGGCCGCCGTGTAACCACACTCAACCGCCAGTTGCCTAATCACTGCATGGGCGAAGGAGTGCAGCAGGATGTATCGAATCGTCGGATAGCCTGAGTCGGGCGGCAAATTGCGGGCTTCACGCCAACGCCGATGAGCCTCGTAGAACAAGTCGTTGTGAGCCTTGAGGCTGTTCTCCCAGGCGCTGATCGTGTCTTCAGAGAACTCGAAGAAGATGCCTTCCCCGTTGACCTCGTTGGCGGGCACCCACTTCGGGTCAGTACGGGAGAGCGGGGCTAGTTGCTCTGCTGGCACTTGGAAAGCCGTGTCGTAATCGCCAGGTGACTCGATGCGGGTGAAGCCGATCAGCGCACGCACCTCCCGCAGACGCTCGACCAACACAATCTTGTTGAAAATGTTCTGGTAGCCGGGTGGTGGTTGAACCGGACGCAGCTTGAAGAAGCGATTAGGCGGGACTTTCGTCGGATTCGTGAAAATCTCCCACTCGGGTGACTTGAGATCAGTCGGCTCGCCTTCCTGCGCACCTCCTCCTGTGCGTTTCTTTTCGACCGCCTTCCAAAGTTGCTCGTCATCGAATTTGGCGAAGTCATTCAACTGGCCGACCTGCCGCAGCAGTTCGATGTTCTGTTGGCTTTGAGCCTTTTCCAGTGTAACCCAGTTGTCATCCACAAGCTGTGAAAGTTGGTCGGCGGCAGTCGGAAGCGACAGCGCCGACAGCAGGACGGGGAACCAGCTATTCGATGCGCCTTGCAGCATCGCCCGCACATGCTCAACGTCGCAACCGTCAGACTGGTAGTCACGCAAATGCGGACGACGGCCTCGACACGCCGGAAGGTTCTCCTCATTGCCAGGGCCAAAAGCAGAAGCCATGCTACGGTAGGTGTTGCAGACTTCGCAAACAACCAACACGTCAGCGGCCTCACCCGAGATGCCTTCTCGTAAACGTAGACGGTAACGGCAATCTGTCCTTCCTTGGTGAACGAACTCAACCCAGGGAAAGTCGTCGAGATGACCGTGCGGGCAGGCTACGATGAATCGAGCGGGCACAACCGTTGGCGACTTGCCCGGCTTTGTGCAGTTGGTATGGATGTACCTTGCTCGATCTGGCCGATATGGCTCGGTTTTGAGCGTGAAGAGGCCCGAGCTTAGCGGTGCAAGCAACTGGCACGATGGACACACCATCCAGCGTGGAAACGGCGCTACGGGGACACCGATATAGGACCGCTCATCAAACGCATTGGGTGTGCTGGACGTTTCTTCGGCACGGGGAGGCGTCAGCAGTCTCCTAACTTGTCCCCCCAGGGCATTCTGCACCGATGCAAGCAGACGCTCCTCATTCACCTCCGAAGAATAGTGAATCGGCCAGTCATCGAGGCCCATCACCATTGCGGCAATGTTCGGCAAGTCAATGATCGAACCAACGCCGAACGTCGTGAGAATCTGACTTGGACGGAGATCGCCAACATCGTGTTTTATGAAACCGGTACTCATGGCTGGCTGTCTCCCTCCTCCTCGGCTGGAACGGGGAAACGTGCTCCTGAGTCATCATCAAGATGGTGGTCGTCAAGAATCAGCTTCACCGTAGGCTCGACCTCACGTAGCGAGTTCAGGCAGGTAAATTCCTCCCATCGCTTGAGTCCTGGATGGTGCAGCAGGTTCACGGTCACTCCGTCCCGAACATCTCGATAGCCGAGGACACGGCCACCCGCCGTTCGCTGTGCCTCGGCCTGCCAGCAATCGACCTTGCGTTTCAATTCCTCCTTAACGAACTTGGCGACTTTGCTGTCTTTCCCCACAAGATGGGCACGGTCGGAGATCATCTTGATCGCCTCTTGCACGTACTGGTGATTGGCCTGTGTGGCGATCAACGTCGCTTTGTCGTTGGCGTTGAACTCCGTCCCTTGCAGCCGCACGCAAGAAACCAGCAGCGCCGCCAGCCCTCGGCTTAATGCACCCGGCGAAAAGGGTGTGACGGACAGGGCCTCGACGTGCTTGTAGAAAGTAGCGTGGTAATGCTCAAATGTCTCGTAATGCGATAGGTCACGAGGCCGAGCCCAATTGAAGACGGTGCAAACGATACCGGGAAAATTACGACCAACACGGCTGGTTGCTTGGATGTACTCAGCCGTCGATTTTGGCTGACCGCCGACGATCATCAGTCCCAGCCGTTTCACGTCTACCCCGACCGAGATCATGCTCGTCGCCAAGAGGACATCGAGTGGTTTGCCGGGCATTCCCTCGAACTGCTTTTTCTTCGCCATCTCCTTTCGCTTGGCTTGCATCACCGGATCGAACGGTAGCTCCAGCCGGTCCAGCGTCATCGGGATCTGCGTTGAACCCATGCGAGACGTGAGTTCCTGTAGATAATCGGTTCCCGTCAAGTAGCGTTTCGCTAAACCCCTTCGGTCCATCTTCCGCAAGCGGCTCGCCACATCGTCATCGACCAGACGCCGCATGCCTCCTAGCTCACGCATCGAATTGAAGTAGCCTACCAGTGTCATCCACGGATCGGCGGCCAGACCGTACCTCTCGTACAGAACTTGGCCTGCGGAGAAAAAGGCCACATAAACCCGGATCAATGCGGCCTTTAATCGTCTACCCGGAGCGCAGATGCCGATGTAGCGACGGCCCGGCGTCTTCTCGCTAGGTGACCGCTGGAGTGAGAAGAAGTTGTCTTCAACATCGAGGCCGTGTGGTGGGAAGACACTGACCTTACGCAGAAACAACGCATGGACCTGATCCAGCGACCGGCGAATCGTGGCGGTGGAGGCAATCACCTTCGGTCGCACCTTCTTTCCGTTCACTTCCCAGGTGCAGAGCTTGTCGATGGCGGTTTCGTAAAGGCCGACGAGAGTCCCAAGCGGGCCACTGATGAGATGAAGCTCGTCCTGAATAATGAGGTCAGGCGGGCGCAGCGGGTTGTGCGGCAATGCCTTGGCGGGTCCGTAACCTGTCTTCGTCTTGGGATGGCCGCTACCGCCGACCGGCACATCGTCGATCTCTGGTGACATGAACCCGTGCCGTTCGCATTGCCCGGTGACCTGACCGAACAGCATTTGCACAGCCCCGTTCCACGGCATCTGGGCGAACTTGTCCACGGTGGCAATGAGCATCGTCGGCAGGCGGCGGTAGATCTCTTCATCCACAACCAGGACCGGCAGTCCCTCTTTCGGTGCGCTGGTAGCGGTGAACGGACAACGCATCCCAATGGCGTTTCCGCAATAGATAAAGGTGCGGCAGGCCCCTTGGCTGAACTCCTCGACAATAACGTGCTGTTTGCCTCGCTCAATCTTGCTCCCACACCAGGGGCAGAACGTCAACTGATACGGCGTGCCAATACCTCCGACCGAACTTACGTTTTCACGCTGGCCGTGCGCCAGTTTCACGGCCTCGGCACTCTGTTTCGTTGTGTTGGGCGTATTCTTCTTTCCTACCCACAGACCGATACGAAACGGAGTCTTGCCCCATTTGTCCTCGTCGCTGCGGCGGATCATCTCGCAGGCGCACATCAGCGCTGTTGCTCGTTGAAATTGTTGAATCGTCAGTAGTCGCAGTGTGTATCGCATCAACACTGTGATACCATTTTCGCCCGACCTGCCCTCGATTACGCCTTGCCGCCGTCGCAAGCTCATCGTGTAGGCAGCCAGGCCCAAATAGGCTTCCGTTTTTCCTCCACCTGTTGGGAACCAAAGAAGATCTGCCGTTGAGTCCGGTTTGTCGCTACGCTCAGGATGGTCAAGCCTCGTCACGCCCGGCATATTCAGCAGCACGAAGGCAATCTGGAACGGATACCAGGACCGATTCTTCGGGATGTCGATGTCTTCGTATTTGATCTCTTCGCCACGACGGATCAACTCCGAGTATATCGAGCGTGTCCGCTGCCACCACATCGCTCGGTTCATGAATTGGAACGCTTCGACCGCCTTCGGATCATGATCCTTCGCCTTCGGGTCGAGTAGCGCAAGTCCTTCCTTGATCCGCCCGAGGGCCGTTCGACAACGGTCGAGGGCGGCGTTGGCAGCGATCTTGTGTTCGGCCAGTCGGCTCCCTGACGCAATCCTCTTGGCCTCGTTCTTGATCCACTCGCCATAAGCGGTTACCAGTGGTTCCAGCAATCCTGGGAGCGTGGAAGGATCGGCCTCAGCCAATTCCTTCATGTCAGTCACCAATCCGCCGAGCCTGCCAAATGCGGCGTTCTGATCGGCGTCATCGGTGGTCGGCGGCGTGGTGCGGCAGACTTCATAGGACGGAATGACCGTCGTCGAAATCCGCACGGCCCGGTCGTTCACTCCATCCGGCGTTGCGGCGTGAACGCTGACACCGTGGCCCACGGCGAACTCGACGTAGTTCCGATAGAGCATCTCCATGGCTGCGTTTTCCGCCGCTGTCAGCGGATCAAGCTTCGCCGTGTTGTGGCGGGTCACTTTCTTACAGAAGATAGCTGCGCCGTCTGCGGCCTCGACGATCAATTCAGGCTGAAAGAGCCACGCCGAGTCCTTGTTAAGTTTTGGTTCTTCCTGCCCGTTGACCAGGAACAACGTGATGATCCAGTTACCGTCCCGTTTTCGGGTGACGCCTTGAACGAAGACTTCGTGGCACTCGGCATCAACCAAGAACGGCCCGAATTGACCCACCTTGAGCGTGATGGTCTTGCCCCCCCCACGGGGATGCCGCTTCCACACCCGCTTCGGACTTCCCGACTTCTCGTTGACGAGGTGCTCGCTCTCGACCTTGATATACTGGCCCCAACGTGCCGTGGTTTGAATCCTGTTGATGTCGCCACTGACGCAAAAAGTCATACCGAACGACGATGGAAAGGTTGCCTTGGGCAGCGGAGCGGCGAAGTCTTGCGGACCATCCTCCTCGCTCTGGGTGCTTTCGACTTCCAGTTGGTCCATCTCAACCGGAGGAAACCCTTCCTCGTCATCAGCCTCAGATTGTGGGCGTGCCGCCTGTCTGCGAGGAGCCAGCACGCCGACGAGGTAACGATCCCGCACCGACCGTTCGTCGAGTTCCTCGTCGGCGCTCTCCGCAGGGCCGAGCAGGTCTTTGGTAACCATCCCTTCGAGTTCCGCCCGAAGCTGCATCGGACTGGGGATTTCGGTTAGCGCCGTTTCTTCACTCATTGTCTTCTTCCTCTCCGTTCTGTACCGGCTCGACGCTAGGCAGCACGCTCTCGAACCAAATCATCGCCGTCTCTCCCCCCATGCGTGTCAACTCTGACATGGGGCGACTGTGCATTATGCAGTTGCGGTACTCGCTGAACTGTTCCAGGTAGTTCTGCAAATCCTGCTTCCGGCGAAAGATCGGCTCGAAGTGCGGCCAGTTGGCACCGTTCTCGATGATGGTTCGATAATCCATGACGTTCACGTAGTCCAGCTTGCGGCGAAGAAGATTGAATTCCTCCGCTTTCAAGTCGGGATGCTTGGCGATGTCCAGTTGAATCCGTTTCTCGGCACCGTCCCGCACCGCCGGCGGCACGTTGCTTTTCCAGTAGTTGTCACCCACTCGATGAGACAGAACCTCGTGGATGCAATCCCGGATGGCGGTCTCCAGTTGTTCGATGGCTTCCTGCCGCTCTTCCTGTCGAGGCGTCGAGATTTCACCACACAACCGACCGATTTCGTCCAGCAGCAGTTGACCTCGGGCCTTGAGAAACTTCAAGTAGTCGTTATCTAGCAGCCCCGAATCGAGGCCGAGTGGCAGCAAGTGACTGCGTGCTGCCTTGCCGAACTCGGCGTTCTCCTTCTGAAGCTCGGGGATATACGTGGCCGGTTCGTTGTCGAGAATACGCTTGTTGAGTTCAGCCGTCAGGAAGCAGAAGTTCGGCAGCGCATGGATTTCGGCATTCTCGGGCCCGCTGCGCTTCAAGAACGCTCGGGGAAAGATGTGGTGCTTCTCGTTGTTGGTGAAGTCCGAAATGCCCCCGGCCACCAGGTCGAGCGGCGTGTTGTTGCGCAGGTCGAGTGGCTTGCATGTGGCGAGCAGGCACATGAAGGCGTTGCGAAGTGCCGTCCTCGTCCAGGTCATGCGGGTCTTCACCAAATCCTGCACGGTCAGCCGCAACGGAACGTCGAAGACCGGCTGCTCGCCAGCGATCAGCTTATCGAACAAATCCTTGTCACGGCTCATCTTCGTCGGCCCCGCCGACCCGTAATACTGACCGAACGACGCTCGCCAGAACCACTGTTTTGCCCATTCGAGATGCTCGGACGGCATCCCCCGATTGCCTGACTTCATGTAGTAGTAGGCTAACAGTGTCAGGAACGCACCGTATGGCAGGTAATCGGCGTTCACGACACCCATGTTTTTGCGAAGCGTATCCGCCGCCAGCAGGATGCCCGCCACGGCGTCCTTCCAGTAGCCTTGGATGTCGTCGGCCGTGAGGCTGTACTCGTAGCGTTCGGTGCAGAGGCCATGTTTGACAAGTGCCAATAGCTGCGTGACCATGGCGGCGGATATGCCACCGAACAGCTTGTCTTCGAGGCGATCCTTGATGTCCTTCTTGAATCGCTCCCGCAGATCAAAGTCCGACGTGAAGGTCATTGCTGAGATCAGATCGAAGCGGTCTAGCCGCTTTCCTGCCTGATTGATGCGGCGGAAAATCTTGCACACGTCGGGCAGTTCTTTGTCCCTGACCTCGACGATCGAGGTCGGGTAGGTCCGCAGGACTTGGTAGCAGCGGTCGTAGGCGTCCACGTATCCCTCGTCGATATACCGAGAGAGTCTCATGGCCTCCGGCCCCCAAATGTCCGACACCGAGACATAGCGTTTGTTGTCCGGCGACCGATCCTTGAACGCCTCCTCTTTCAGGTCGAAGACAATGTTGCGGTAGTCGGTCCCGTTGACCGTCAATCCCTTGAGCGTGACATAGAGTGACGTGATCCGCTGCTGGCCGTCGAGAATAAACGACACATCGTCCGTGTCGCCCACGGCGGGAATCCCCAGATCCACCAATTGGCGGAACAGGTGGTTGTGCCGTCGTTCGGCGTCCCAAAGGAAAAACGAGCCGATGGGAAATTCACGGTAGATGCTGTCAAAGAGTTCCCGCACCTTCGACTTGGACCAGACGTACTCACGCTGAAACTGTGGAATGCGATACCTGCCGGTTTCCACGTCGGCAATCAGGTTGACCAACTGGCCCGGTTTGACTTCGATCTTTCGTTGTGGTCGGTCAGACATTGCTACTTGCCTCCATCATCGGAGTCTGCCCGCTGCTCGTCTTCGGACTTCCTCCACTGCCCGACTGGTTCTCCCGTTGGACGCCATCCCGCTTTGACCATCTCGGCCAGGACGATGTAGGATACGAACGGTGATCCATGATGAATCGTTCCGGCAAACTTGTAGTCCTCGACGAACTGGTCGAAGATCGGCTGCAATTCCTCTGGAAGGCTGCCTCTTGCCTTCTCGTGCTTTTCGCTTCGTTCTTTTGCCATTCGTGTGCCTTCGTCTTCATTCCCGCCAAATCTGGCTACCTTCGTAGCCGAGGGTGCCTTGGCGGATGGCGCTGTTCATTGCGGATTTGATGGGTTGTCGAGTTTCTTCTCGGACTCGCTGGAAGCCGAGATGGTGGGCGACGGCGTGGATCACGTCCTCTCCGTCGTAGGTGGTGCCTTTGCGCATGACGGATATGAGCGAGTCTCGCAGTTCGTCCCGTTCGTAATCGTTCATCGTGGCGGTCAACGCTCGCACGTAATCGCCATCGGATTCCAGGATGCCTCGGCGGATGGCTGCTCGCATGTTTCCCTTCAGTGTCTCCTTGATCCGGGAGCCAAGTCGCTGGTAGCCCAGCACTGCGGCGACTTCCCGGAGCATGTCTTCTCGCTCGGTCCAACCTCGGCCACGGGCCGCTTTGCGGAAGGCGGCCATGACCTGGTTAGTGTCGAGGTCTCCAATCGGCGTGGGCGGCTCATCGCTGACTGCCGGTGCCGTGCGTTTCTTTCGTTTCTTCTTTGTCTGTTTGGTTGTTGCGACCTTGCCGGTCAGCCTCCCTCGTCGTCATCGTCGCCAAACAGCAATGGGCCACTGGCGACCTTCTTCTTTCGCCCCTTGCCCGGCCCAGGTTTCTTGCCTTTGCCCTTCTTCTTGTCGTGAAGGCCCTGCTTGACTTCTTCGGCATAGCGGTCGTGGTTGAGTTTCAGTAGCCGCTGCAAGACCTCACGTCGGGCCGCCTCGCTGATCGTGAAGCGTTCGCCTCGCTTGGTCGTGTGGAAACCGTGGCCGAGGTCGAGATCGTCCCAGCCGTAGGCGGCGGCGACCGCCTGATCCATCTCGACGTGGAGGTCACGGAGTTTCTGGATGTCGGCAGTGGATTCGTCGGGGTCGTGGAAGCGGTTGTATAAATCAGTAAATCCAATTGCCAGTTTGGTCGTGAGCAGCGACCTGAGAGCGCCATACCTTTTCCCAACCGCCCCGCAGGATTCTGAAATGATCGGGAAAGGAAACGTATCGAAAACGTCACCGTTGGCGTATCGCACTCGGGACTCCATTGTGAAGCAGTAATGTCGTACCCATGATTCGTGTAAACTCGATTGAGCGACGGCAAACCGCCCGTCGTCGTCAATTGCGAATACATTGTGCGGACCAGCACAGATTGTGCTGCTCGGTACGAAGCCAAATATCACGTACTTACTGGTGAAAGAATGGAACATGATTCTTTCCAGCCCGTTGATGGCCTCAAACATTTCGGTCCGAATGCGCCAGAACTGCCACCACGGAGCTTTGGCTACGTCCGCAGATTTGCTCAGTCGCTCTTGTTTCACTGTTTCTTCCAAAATGGCGAGGCATTCTGGGTAATCGCTCGCAACCGGGCCATCATATCCCGTCGGCGCAGTCTTGCGATTGAGTGGCCAGTCTCGAAAGCAGACTACAAATCGAGAAGGCGATTGGTCGGGGCGGGAATTGAAATCATCTCCGCTCAGATACGGGAGAATCACATTCTTGTTGTCAGACCGCTGACGCCGTAATTGTTCAGCCTCATCAGGCGTCAATAGGAAACCGCCGCCCAGAACAATCGGGCCTTGAAACGATAACGAGGAACTTGCAGCGAGCTTGTGTGGTGGACCCGTCACTGTGCCGGGAACTGAAAGGGAAGCCGAGATTGCCCCGACCTCAGTGTTATCCAGCAGCTTTCGAGCAGAAGTTGGCCCTTTGCTAAGCCAAACGACAGCGACCTCCAGATTTGCGGTGCCGGGCCATTGCAGTGACGGAATTGCACGAACAATGACGCCGCCGTTCTTGACGATTGGCTCCAGGCCGACATCTAGGGTGTCGCCCTGAGCGATGGTATTCGTGGCCAGCATTCCGAAATCGCCGTGACTTCTCAGAAGGTCAAAGGCCCGTCGATAAAAGAACGAGCAGAGATCAGCGTTGCCACTACTCTCCGGATACAAGGCGCATGTTAGCCAACTCAAGTATTCGCCACCGATGGTTCGTCTAATGCGCCTACCGCCCACAAATGGCGGATTGCACACGAACGCAGTGAAGCCACCAGCGTAAAAGACTTCTGGAAACTCCAACGGCCAGTGGAACCGTTCGGCAACGCCAACCTTGCGGAGCTTCTTCTTCGCTTCAGCGTCCAGTTCCTCGACCGGCAAGTCCTTGAACTTGTACTCGACCTGCACCAGGGTCGAATTGAGCGCCGATTCCCGTTCGGCGGCCGTCATCGGTTGCCAGCTTTCAGCCAGCAGCATGTCGGCAGCGTAAGTCAGACGGCGGGTCTGCTCGTCGGCGTTCTTGAGCATCGCCGCCTTGCGCTCGATGTCCTGCGGCGTGTTCGAGGGCTGCTCCTCGATCTGCCTACGGAGCAGCTTCACGGCGTCGAGGCGTTTCTCGATCTGCTTGCGCTGCTGCTCCAGCAGCGGCCCGGTGCTGACCCGCTCGTCGAGCGAGAAGCGGAGAAGCTGGTCGATGCTGCTGATGCCGACCAGGGAATCGCCACAGCGAATACAGTGGTCGAGGAACGTGAACGGCTTGTCCTTTGCCAGCGTCAACAGCCACAGCGACAGCTTCGCCATCTCGACCGCCAAGTGATTCTTGTCCACGCCATACAAGCACTGCTGCGCCACGAGTCGTCGGGCGTAGGTCAAACGCTCTTCCGTGTCAATGGGAATCGGCTGTTCGCTCGCCTCGCCTGCGGAGGGCTCGCCATATGGCGTGATGCGAACCTCGCCGGGCAGTTCTTTCTCGGCCCGTTCCCAGGCTTCGACCAGCTTCTCGGAGAGATACCGGCATGCTTGGACCAAAAAGGCTCCCGAGCCACATGCCATGTCGCATATCTTCAGGTCCAGTAATTCCCTAGCAGGCCGAAGCTGCCACTCGTTCTCCGGTTTGCCTTCGGCGGGGCCGACGTAGCAAAGGGGATCGAGTGTGTGCTTGACAATGGGTTCGGTCAAGCTGGTGGGCGTGTAGTGCGTGCCGCTGGTACGGCGGTCGGTCCCTGCGGTGACAAATACGCTCCCCTTGCGGATCACGACGGGACGGTCGAACGAATCGTTCCGGATCAACCCGGCGAATGAAACCACCCGCTCGAACAGCGTCTTGTCGTTTCCGCACGCCGCCCGCAATCGGCCTGCCTCTTCCCCTTCGATTTCAGCGCCGAGCGAGTTCTTCAGTGCGCTTTGGGATCGGCCTGTCTCATCCTTGAGGTAACTGAGCAACTCCGCTTCGCTCTTTGCCTGCCGGTTTTCGAGTTCACCAAGGTCAACCTCCGGTTCCTTTCCCTTGGTGCCGGAAAGTCCCAGGAACGGTTCGGCGGCTCGCTTGGCCGTGTGGTCGAGCAGACCTTCATAGACATGGCCGATTTGCTCGATGCCCAGGGCCCGGAAGCTGACCCGCTGTGCTTCACCGTGGATTTGCAGGAATTGCAGGGACCGGAGCAGGTGCAGCACCGTGCGGTTGTTGACCGGCAGCGGGTTGGCCGGAGTATCCGTCCACGACGTTTTCTTCTGGCGACCTTCAAGGAATGGGAAGCGGTCGGGATCGAAGAGATTGCCTGCGTAGGCGGGCAGCTTCATTCGTTCGTGCTGCACGCCACCATAGACCGCCCGGAACGTGGACAGCAAACGGGACCATGCATCGAGCCGCCGTTCGAGGATCTCCTCGCCGTAGTTGTCGGCGGTTTCCTGGAGTTGGGCCACCAGGGTCGAGACGGCGTAGTGTTGATCGTAGAGCGGATCGCCCAACAACAACAGTTCCCGCTCCTCGGCGCAGAACAGGAACACCAGCCGCATCATCACGGTGAGGGCGGCCTCGTACAGTCGCTCCTCGGACACGTCGCCCAGCAGTTTTCGCCCGTGGTCCTGGTCGGCCCGGTCGAGCGACTGGATGAGAACCTCGACTGCCTGGCGGACCTGGAGACCAAGCTGGTCAGTGACTTCCTGCTGGTGCGTGGCGCTCTCGACCAGCATCTCTTCGAGCGTCTGGCCGGGCAGAGCCCCGAAGAACCTTCTCGCCTCCAGCAGATTCCGAAACGCCCGCAGCGTGATGGGCTCCTCCAGCCATAAGCCAGAGTAGAAGGAGGCGAAGCCGGTGGGCAGTTCTTCGGTCTTGTTGGTCACAATCCAGTGATCGCCGTTGGTGACCAGACCGAGTTGACATTTCGTCTGCTTCAACATTTCAGCCATGCGGTCGGCTGGCGATGCCTTCCAACGCAGCCCGTGGACGTGCTTCTCAAGATGCTGGTCGGCGGGATAGACCTGGATCAGCAACCGAGGTTTACCGGCATCCGGGATGCCCTCGGGATTTCGGACCACAAAGTCGGGCCGAATCGTCTCGCCCGCTTCGGAGTGTGTGGCCCTGAGGGTCTGAGGAATCGACTGGAGGGTTGCGAGAACCTCGTCGGGAAGAGCGAGGGTTTCCTTCAGAACAAACTGAATCCAGGCGTTGTGGATGGCCGGGCTGGGTTTGGGACCGGTTTGGTTCGTTTCCCACTCGTCAAAGGCCAGCCGCATCCTACGGGCATGGTCGGGGTCGTGCGCATCAAGCCCCTGGGGAAAGACCTTCTCCAAGATCGGCAGACTCACAAACGGCCCGGAGATCTCCAGGAGGGAAAGCCATTCGGCGTGGTGTTTCTTGTTGGACATGGCCCTACTTCTTGCGCTCGAATCGGGAAATCCGGTCGATCAAGTAGTTCACTTCATCTTTCGGATCGCCTTGCATGTGTATCGCATCGCTCTCGTCGAAGTCGTAACCGGCACTCCACATGTGAATGAAGAGCATTGTCGAGACGAAGTACCAAACCATCTGATGCTCTTCTTCGTTGCTCCATTCAATTACCTGATCCAACACTTGCGATAGCCGGTCATATCCCTGCGGATGCGTGCGAGATTCTTTCTGCCCGAAATACACGTTGAAGACCGTGAGCCAGAGAAGGGCAACTGCGATCCCGAAGAGGGCGTTCAGACGGTCAACCCCGATGTTTCCGGATGATCCAGATGCCGATTCCGACATCCATTCGGCGGCAAATCGGTCAGCCTCCTTCTCCTGCTCAAGTGATGGATAGCCCTCCGTGTAAGTGTGCCCGAACTTCAAGTGCCCCAACTCGTGCAGGAGTATCCAGGCACAGGCATACCAAAAGAGTCCCTCGCCCAGAATCCGCTGCTCACCGCTCAGCGTGCCAAGCACGTCATTCGGCAAATCGCTTTGGTCCGCTTGGAGTACCTGCCCAGGCTCCAGGTTGATACCCTGTAGCTTCAACCATCTGGTGACATCAACGCCGACTGCCCAAGTCAGGAGTCGGTTGGCTGGGGCGAACAGCTTGTCCCTCTCCGGTTTCGGCATTGTCTTGAACCCCGGCGTGCCGATGGCGGTGATGATGACTCCGGCTGCGTATGCGTGAGCCTGCAAACGCACGGAACATGTCAGACCCATCCCGATCACGTTCGGCGTGCCAAGGCGTGACCAGAAAAGATTCTGCTCCGACTGCCTGTCAAGTTCACACACCGGCTTGAGTTCATCCAACAGGGCATCCACGTCCGCTGCTCGATTCAACGATATCGTTCGCAGCAGCTTTCGGATTGGTTCGATGCTTACCTGTTCGTTCTGGCTCATGTTAGCACTCGTCATCTTGCCAAGTTCTCGGGCACCAGGAACGTTACTGCCACCGGGAACATCCTTGGCTGCGGGGCAGCAAACCGAGCCTTGATCGCTTCGGTTTCCTTTTCGACCTCTTTGGGAATCTCCAACACTCGCCGACGCAATGCATCAATGTTACGGTCGAGTTGTTCCACCTCAACGGGTGTCATTCCCGGCAAGTATCCTTGCCGGTACTCGGGGTCGTCGAGTTCATCCTGAATCGACTTCTTGAGTTCGTTGAGGATCGTTTCGATGTCGCTGGCTTCCTTCTCGGCACGCTCGGCCAGTGTCTTTTTCAGGCCGTCCGTGCGGTCACGCATGCGAGCTTCGAGGGCCTGGCGTAGCGAGTCGGCAGTCTGCGGCCACAGGTCCATAAGCTTCTTCTTCATGGCCTTGGATGGTTCGTCGTCAGTAGAAGCCGCCAGAGCCTCGTCCATTTCTTTCAGCGTGCGGAAGCGAGCAAAACGCCCCTCACGCAGAAGACCGCCTGCGGTAATGATTTCTTCGTGGAGTCGATGCCGGTCGCCACCGATTACAACCAAACGGGCATGGGCAATCATGGCGGGGACGCTGAGGACTCGATCCGGCACGATCCGGGCTGTGATGCGGCTGAGCTTCTGCCGACCTTCACGAGACCACACCTCGGCTCGCAGCAGCCGAAGACACATCTGAACCAGCCGATGGTTCAGGTGGACCAGCACCACGTCGTCCCGCCCCTTCGACAAACTGTGATCGAAGACGATGGGGCGGACCTCTTGTGTATGAGGGTGAATAAGTCCTTCGGAACAGCTTCCCCAACTGCCGCTGAGCGCTGGCAGGTGGAAGACCGGGCATTGGTGTTGCTTCGGATCGGGCCAGATACCCTCGATTTCGGCTTCGATGAGTTTCGGTTGATCGGCAAGTTCCAGACCGATCTCCACGACCTTTTGGATGTTTTCGGGTTCGAGCCGCCACTCTTTGCGAGTCTCTTGTAACTGGTCCACCAATTCCTTGATCTGCTTCGCCAGGTCTCGCTCGAACTTGAGCAACTTTTTGATGGGCTGGGCTTCGCCTTCGGCCTGCTTCGTGTCCAGCCGATTGCGGCGGCCCAGCATGGCATCTTCCACCTGCTCGGCGATCACCGGGCCGACCTTGCCCAGGTCTTCTCGAATTCGCTCGACTTTCCGCACCGCCCTCATCAAAAATTCGAGGTCGGCTTCCAAATCGCCGACGTTGGTTTCGGCCAAACGGCGTTCCCGTTCGAGGTATCCCTTGCCGACGAAGTGAAAGATGTGGACCTTGGGCCGCTTCTGACCATGCCGGTCGATGCGCCCGTTTCGCTGCTCCATGCGGTTGGGGTTCCACGGAATCTCGTAGTGGATGAGGTTCGAGCAGAAATTTTGCAGGTCGATACCCTCCGAGGCTGCGTCGGTCGCCAAGAGAATTCGCACCGGGCTCTTCTCGGGCGATGTCTGGAAGGCGGCCTTGATCGCTTCCCGTTCCTCGGACTTCATACCACCGTACATGGTCAATAGACGGTCGCCGCCAGTAAGCCCCTCCGAGGCGAGAACCTCCAGCAGCCAATTCTGTGTGGCCCGATACTCGGTGAAGATGATGACTCGCCACATGGACCACTTGCCGCCTGGCTTGATGTTGGCGTGGAGCCAGCGGATGAGTTCCCTGGCCTTGGCGTCGAGTTGAGCCTTGGCCGTCTCCGCCCAGGACTTCATCTCTCGAAGGAGCTTACGCTCCTGCTCGGTCGGTTCCTGGAAGAGCAGGCTGGCCGCATCGACGGCATCGTTGGTCGCTTCCTCGGCTTCGTCATCGACCGAGTGATCTTCATCCACACGGTCGATCTGCCGCTGGAGAATCCCGTAGGAGGGTTTGGCGGCCTTACGCTTCTTGGCGGTCGAAAGCGATTTCTCATGCTGGGCGAGCGTGATGGCAAAGGCGGCAGGGCTGGAGAAGAGCCGCTTCTTTAAGGTCTTCAGAACGAAGTCGGTGGCGAACTTCTCGGCATTGTCGGTCGCCCGTTTGGCTCGTAGTGTCGTGTACTCTCGCAATGCTGCATGGATGTCCTTCTCTTTCTGCGGGTAATCCACTTCCAGCGGGTCCACGACTCGTTTGGCGAAGCGAGGTGTGCCGTCCCAGTTTGTTTCCAACTCCGACTTCAGACGCCGCACCATGATGGCTTTTAGTTGGCGGTCGAACTGCGGTGAGCCGGTTGGTGTGCCCCGAGCGAACCGCTGATTGTCGAGGAGTTCCAGGAGCGCCGTGAAACTCTCGGCGTAGCCGTTGTGCGGCGTGGCGGTCAAGAAGAGCTTGTGCTCGAAGTGCGGAGCCAGTGTGCGGATCGCCTCGGTGCGGAGCGAGTCGGTGGCGTACTTGCCTCGACCCGAAGGGGCACAATTGTGCGCCTCGTCCAGAATCAGAATGTCGTAGCGACGGGGATAGACTGATTCGCCTTCGGCGGGCAGGGTTTCCTTAAACAGACGCAGCGGTCGTTCCCGCTTGAGGAAGTCGATGGACGTAATGAGTCGAGGGAAGTGCGTCCATGGGTTGACGTGGATGCCACGCCGCCTGCGAAGCTCCTTCATCAACGTGCTATCCACTATACGGAATTCGAGGCCGAACTTGTCCCGCATCTGTTCCATCCACTGCACCTGCAAAGCGGCCGGGCACACCACCAGGACACGGCGGGCACGATGGCGAATCACCAGTTCTGAGGTGACCATCCCTGTTTCGATGGTCTTGCCGAGGCCCACGTCGTCGGCAATCAGCAGGTTGACCCTGGGCATCTGGATTGCCCGCACCACCGGATCAAGTTGGTAGTCCTCGATGTCGATGCCGGAACGGAACGGCGATTGGATTGAGCGACGGTCGGCGGTGGACGCTGTTCCCCAGCGGACGGCGTCAAGGAAGGCATCGAGGCGGTCGGGCGGATCGAACCCCGTGGGTTCCGGCAGCGCCACCTTCTCGATGACTTCCGCTCCGGGCTCCAGTTCCCATACGACCTGGAGTTCCTCACCGAGGGCATCGTCTTCCACCGACGCCAGAGTGATGAGGTGCTGGGCGTTCGATGCGCCCACCCGAAGAGGGCCGTCCTCGAACGTGCTCTTGACGACCTCGCTCACGACGTACTGCCGCTGCCGCACGCTGACGAGTTGTCCCTGTTCGGGAGGGCTGGATGCGGAAATGTTCATATCGGATACCTCACCACCGCTAATTCCCCTCCGGGGAAATCCACCTCCCACCGCAATCACAAGCCCCCATCTTACCCCCTGTCAGGAGAATGGCAATAGGACGCCCCCAGGCATTCGCAGAGTCCACATTTGATTCACTTCGGGCTGGCACAAATAGGTTGACTTTAACGACTTCTCCCCGCTCCCACCCGTCTCTGCCGCCATCTTAGCAGGGCGGTCCCCCAGATTCCGACCAACCTGGGGCGATTTTTTGAAAATTTGTCGGTGAGGACGGGTTGGAAGCGGCTTTCGACGGGGGTTGTGCTGTGTCCCTGAGCCGACTGGCGGGTGGCTGCCATCCAGCATATTGAATGGCTGCGGGAAACGTCCTACAATGCGGATTGGGATTCTGGTGATTGGGGGGTTCGCCTACTTCACCAAGATCGAGAACGGCAAGCTCGACTTCGCCCAGTTCCGCAGCGAGCAACTGGTCCGATCCATGGCCGCCGCCCAGGAAGCCGACGTGGCCGAGTTGCTGCTGCTGGCGGAGAAGATTCCCGAGGACACCAAGGGCGGGTTCTGGAATGCAAGGATGTGTTTCGGAAGATCCTACTCAACGAGGCCCACTTGCCGTTGTTCAAGGAAAAAACGGGCTTGGAACGCAGCACCATCGGCCACGAGGCCGGTCATTGGGACTTGGATGCGGATCGGGCACCGGCTGGCACACAATCATCTCAGACAGGCCAATCGCAATCGAAGACGACGAAGTAGTGCTGCTGCTCAACAGGTGTTCGTCGGATAGAAGGAGGATTCTCGGATGGGCAGAGTCTATCGGAAACCAAAAGATGTCGAGAAGTACCTGATCCGGAGGTTTGTTCAAGAGATGCTGGGCTACACGATCTCTCGGCCCATCTGGTGCGAACGGCCTGACGCCATTCTCACCCTGCATAAAGAACATACAAGACAGCGTGTCGCCATTGAGCACACGAGCTACCATAGTGATGCAGAGGCAGGGAAGTGCTCGCCTCAGACACCCATCGCCGATTTTTGGAAATGTGTGCAGATCAGCCTTGCTCGGCGGTTTGCTCAGCGAAGGCACTTGGCCGAGATTGGCGGGTGGGTCAGGCTGAACACAAAGCAATTCATAGGGCAACCTGATTCCAAGACGCAGGAAGCGTTGGCAAGACAGTTTGCGAAGGAGCTTGTTGATTTCCTGGAGTGCCACTCGATCCCTGCATCAGAATTTGTCCGATATCCTCCCTTATACACTAGGCCGAAGGTCGCCGTCTTCACTGAGTATCCGACGTTGAGGGCGTTGGTTTCCTCCATGACGTTACACCGAGTTCCAGGAGCCATTATGTTCCCTCGCTGTAGCTGGGTGTGTGGCAGTATCTCCACCGGATGTATTGGTCTCAGCGTGAACAGCATCCGAGCCGCTATCCAGACGAAGAACAAGAAGGCATGCAAATACAATTGGCGATCCGCAACTGAAAAATGGTTACTGATTGTGGCAGAAGGTGGCACCCTGGGTGAGCAAGCTGGGGCTCCAGATGAACGTGAATGGAACGATTCAGAATTGTTGGCACTGTGCTGTGCATCCCCTTTTGATAGAATCTACTTCTTTGAGTACCCTCGCTCCTGGTACAAGTCATTGAAGCCTAAACGTCGCATCGTATCTAAGACCCCATGACCATCCTCTTCCTCCACGGGTGGCAAAGCACCCCAGGCGGCTTGAAGCCGACCTACCTGAAGGTCCATGGGCATACCGTCCTGAACCCCAAGTTGCCCGACGACGACTTCGACCTAGCCGTCAGCATCGCCCAGTCCGTTTACAGCCGTCATCAGCCCGATGTTGTGGTCGGCAGTTCCCGTGGCGGGGCGGTGGCCATGAATATCGATTCCAAGGACACGCCCGTGGTCCTGCTCTGCCCAGCATGGAAGACCTGGGGAACGGCGACCAGGGTAAAGCCCAACACGACCATCCTCCATTCCAGGACGGACGACGTGGTGCCGTTCTTAGACTCGGAGGAATTGGTGGCGAACAGCGGGTTGCCTTCATCGGCGTTGGTCGAGGTCGGCACGGAGCATCGATTGGCTGAACCAGATGCGTTGGCGAAGATGTTGGAAGTGGTGGAGGGACCAAGGGAATGACGAATCTTATTGATGTCACAGTGTACTACCTCGAAATGCTTGCTCCTCTAAGTCAGACCGTCGCTGCCCCACGCAATTGTCCGATGGTTCTGTACGCTCAGAAGCCGACCGTCCCCTACTATCGCTTTCTGTACAACACCGTGGGGCAGGAATATCAGTGGTTCGGTCGCAGGAAACTCTCTGACGTCGAATTGGCTGACATCATTGGTGATCCACGGAACGAGTTATACGTCTTGCATGTGGACGGGACACCTGCTGGGTTCGCCGAGCTAGACCGCCGCCAACCGGATGAGATTGAGTTGGTCCAGTTCGGTCTCATGCCCGAAATCATCGGCCAAGGGTTCGGCAAGTGGTTTCTGCAATGGATAATCGACAGGGCGTGGAGCTACCAGCCGAGACGCATCTGGCTGCACACATGTACGCTGGATCACCCAGCCGCCCTTCCTTTGTACAACAAGGCTGGATTCGTGCAGTACAGACAAGAGGAGATTCATAGGGAACCGTGATGATGGTGCTACACTTGCACTGCACCCCCTCGCTTCGCTCGGGGGTGCTTCTCTTACCGAGGCACACAACTGTCATGCAAGATTCTTCCCCCAAAGCCCGCTTTTCGCCCGCCGAGATCGGCGTGGTCGTCTTCACCGCCCTCTACATGGCGATCTGGCTCGTCACTTCCTTCATCCTGAAGAACGATGAGTTCATCTTCTACTTCGCCGTCATGTGCGTGCTGATCGTGGCCGTCGGGGCCGTTCACCTGCGGGTGCGTCTCCATATAGGTGCTCTTTGGGGGCTCTCACTATGGGGACTGGCCCACATGGCGGGCGGCCTGATGCCCATTCCAACCTCTTGGCCGATCCACGGCGACACCCATGTGCTTTACAACTGGTGGCTCGTGCCAGGGATGCTCAAATACGACCAACTCGTCCACGCCTACGGTTTCGGATTGGTGACCTGGATTTGCTGGCAATCCCTTCGAGGTGCATTCGCCAACCGTGGGGCCACGATAAGGCCGTCCATGGGGCTGCTCACGTTATGTGTTGCTGGCGGAATGGGTTTTGGGGCGGCGAACGAAGTGGTCGAGTTCATTGCCACCATCATTCTGCCGGGGACGAATGTGGGCGGCTATGAGAACACGGGCTGGGACTTGGTGGCGAACCTGGTCGGCTGCCTGATTGCGGCGGTCGCTGTGTTTATTCACGATAGAACGAATAATTGAAATCAACCAACATTGTCGTGGATGAACTCACCTGAACAAACTGAAACATAATCAAATCAAACGAAATCATTCTCAGGGTGTCCCAGGGCGTCTTTCCCATAACGATTGATACTGATTAAAGCTAGGGGCTTCAAAAGGGATGCTGGCCTGCCAACGAAGGCGATTGAGACGATGCCGACAACGACGTCCACCCCCACCTTCACCCCCGGTCCCACCCCGAATACCGTCCAATCTGCCGATGGAAAGGTGCTGACCGCCCCAGAAGGATGGACACTGCTTCCACCTGGAGATGCCGCCTTGACCCGGAGGGCAGCCCCACCTGCAACCTCCGTCAAAATTGACGAAGGTCCAGCCCATACACTGCCACCTGCCCCCTGGCGGCCTATGGCTCAAGCCCCTATGCCAACGCAAAAAACCAACGGGGTGTATACACCCATTGGTCAGTATTTGCGCAATCGTCCAACAAGGCATCTGAGTGGCTGGGCAATGGAGACTCTGATTTTAATGGCTCTTATTTATCGGCTCGCTCGGTCCAAAGGGGCAACTTGTCCGAAGGACAAGTTGCAGTGATCAAGAAGTAATTTCCCGACTGCAATGGCAGGAGCGGAAAGCCCTACTGTGTCGGGACTTGCCCCCTGGGAACACTGTCCTCGTCAAGACCCCCCCCATTCCTCCATGAACCGCTGCAAGTAGCTCTCCATGAATTGGTGCCGCTGCTCCGCAACCGCCTTGCCTGTGGCCGTGTTCATGCGGTCCTTGAGCAGCAGCAGCTTCTCGTGGAAGTGGTTGATGGTGGTTCCGTTGCTCTTCAAGTACGCCTCGGCCGTGCGGTGTTCAACGGGAGCGATGGCGGGATTGTAAAGCAGCCGCCCCTTGGCTCCCCCGTAAGCGAACGCTCGGGCAATGCCAATAGCGCCAATCGCATCCAGGCGGTCGGCGTCCTGAACGACTTGGCCTTCCAGGGAAAGCTGCGGCTGTTCGACCCCAGCACCCTTGAAGGAAATGTCGGCGATGATGCGGCATACCTGGTCCGATACACGGGGGTCCACATCGAGGGAATCCAACCAGTCCCTTGCCATCCTGGGGCCGACCTGGGAATCGCCTTCGTGCAGTTTCCAGTCGGCAATGTCGTGGAGCAGGGCGGCAAGTTTCACGACCAGCAGGTCGGCTTGCTCCGCCTGCCCGATGCGCTGCGCCATTCGCCAGACTCGAAACACGTGCCACCAATCGTGTCCGGTGCCGTCCTCTGACAACACCTCCCTGACGTGGTTTGCCGTGCGTTCAATGAGGTCGGATGGGGGCATCATGGTCGTTTCCAGGGGCAGGAGGACACGATTATACCTGGGTCGGACTGCCCCTGCACCCCCTCGCTTCGCTCGGGAGTGCCTCTTGTCATCCACCGCTGGGTAACACAGAGCGAATACAACTTCCGTCCCAGCCGCTCCACGCCTTGTAGACGGTTGAAACGCCTGGAACTACAATCCAGGATTCCCGACCCCGAAGGAGCCAAGCATGGACAGGGAGATATTCGAGGCAGCCGACCCCATCGTTGACGACATTGCCGAGGTCACCAATGAGCTTCTGGAGTCCCCTGCGGCAGAGAAACTGCGAAGTTTGCTGACCAAGTTGAATACGACCCTCGGGAGACCATACGCAGTCAGTCTCCGTTTGGAAGTGGATGTGTTCGACACGGAAAAGGAACGCCTCCTTCCCCTGCTACAAACGGGGCTCGATGGGTTCGAAGACGACAAACCCTACTTGGCTTGCGGCGACTCCACCGCCCAACGCTACATCGTAGACGGCGAGATGCAGATCGTTCCCCATGACCGCTGTCCAAAGTGCTGGAATGACTGGGATTTCAAGTTCAAGTATCCGTCCTGTGCCCATTGTGGCGCAACCTTGGGCGTGGATGTCAAACTGCTGCTCGACACGGACATTTGCCCCTGGTGCGAGGAGGGGACCGTGTCCATGTCCAATCCCGTCTGCGACAAGTGCGGATTCGAGGTGGACCCCGAAACCGTGGTGTGGGGATGATTCGGCGTCTGGAGTGCTCCCATCATGATTTTCGAAAAACCGCCTTGCAAAGGACGTTGCACTCCTGCTTTAGAATGCCGCTCACTACAAGGCAATGGCTCGCCCTGTGTAAGTTTCACCCTGGAGGTATCCCACCACGGGCCGCCATCACCTGCTTTCTTTCTGGCGTGCACTTCCACCAGGGCTTGGGGGGCTTACCATCCATGAAGCGGACGGCGGCGATGAAAACATCGATGACGCAGGGGTCTTGTCGGACTCCAGTGGCATCGCACGGGTCGTCATACATTGTGTAGGGGTCTTTCCCTGCAAGGTCTTTGGGGGAATGGACGCCGATCAGCCTCAGATTCCCAGCAATCGAAGGTCCGACATTGGGAATGTCTTCCAGATCGGTGATGTCGGCTCGGTTGGCGGGTTTCATGGTGGAATATCCCAATCATTCCAACTTGATCTTCAGCCCGTACTCCTCCTTGATGTGCAGCAGCGCCTCAGCATTGCCCCGAGCATCATCAACGGGATGGTGGGTGTGCTTGGCCTTCCGCAGGCGCTTGAAGTTGGTGAACATGTCCCTGACCACTCCCTTGTAGAGCGAGCCGAGGTTCGTCGAGCTATGCCCGAAGGGGTTCTTCCCGAGGAAGTGGTGGAAGTACCAGTTGACGAACTGCCAGTCGAAGCCGTTGTTGTCGGAAATGAACATGGGCTGATCATGAGCCACCTCGGCAATCCAGGTGGCGAACTGCTGCATGACCTCTTTCGGGTCGTCGAAGTTGAGCGTTTCCTCCCTCGTGAATCCGCTTACCTGGAGGGCCTGTGGAATCCACTGTTCGGAGATTGGCTTCAATTGCCCGTAGAATGTCCTATCGAGGGCTGGTTCGACCACAATAGCCCCGAAACAGACCATCGAGTAGTCGCCGGGGATTGGCCCATCCGCTTCCACGTCCACCATGATGTAGGTCATATCGGTTCTCCCAACATCTCGGTCGTGCCGACTGGGACACTATGCCTTCACGTTGGCCGCCTCGTCTTGAAGTTGCCGCCACTTCGCCCGAAACAAGACCGAGCCAACGATCAGGAAGGCAAGACCACCAAATTCGATTCCCCAGATGGACCCGCCGACCCAGGCATACCTGAGCATTTCATTGAAACCCTCCGGTACACCTCGAAATGTGTGCCGGTAGAACTCGGGGCTCAATGTCGCCAACCCCATGCCGATCAGTCCTCCGATTGCCCAACACACCAGGGAGGCGAATGCAATCAACACGACATAGACGCCAGCTAAGGGGTAGGGACATCGAGCTTTCGACACAATCCCCACCACACAAGTGAAAATGACCGCAAACAAAAGGCCAAACAGGATTCCTTCGAGAATCCCTTGGGCGATGCTGGCCCGCCATACGTTCTCCAAGTTGGCCCATCCCATGATGTTGCGGAAGTAGAGCGGGCTGACCCAGCCGTTGATCGCATTCGTAAATGCACCGAGAATCGCACCGGCAGCTACGCCTGTGAATGCGACAGCGATCAGCGATCTCGGACGGTTTCGGTTCAGATTGGTCATCAGTTCGTTCCCCTACAATGCATTGCCAGCTTGAGCGCCTTGCCGCAAGCGGCGAAACGGTCTTGTCCTACGTACTGTCTGGGCGAGTCTGGCGGTTTGCTCTATCCAGACCTTGTGCAGTTCCATCGTGACCCCCGATCATTCATCCCCGTCCCTCTCGTCCCGCAACCGTATCAGCTTCCGCTCATCAATCAACACCTGCCGCAGCACGCCGTCGTTACTCACCCAATAGAAGGTGGGGCGAATGCCGCTGCCAGTCAGGCGGAATTTCGTGCAGGTTATTTTTTCCGAACCCGATTGCACGATGTCCGGGCCCATGCATTCGACCACGAAGTCCTTTTTCAGGTTGAGTTCCTCGGACTCCAACCAATGCGGAAAAGATATGCGACGGCCTTCCCGTCGGGGCAGGAGAGTGACGAGGCGGAAAAACGCCGAAAAGGTGACGACGTTCTTCGGTAGTTTCATCTTCCGTTCCCGGCTATCGGATCGCACCGCAGCCCTTTCCTCGTCGATGGTGACGACAAACGTACCGAATTCGTCATCTCCTTCTCCCTTCGATTCAATGAGGACAGGAGAGAGGAAGTTGTCTTTCTTACACCGGTGGGTCAAATGCAGCGTGAGCTTCTCGCCCCTGGTTTCGATCTCGATTCGGTCGTCGAGTATGACGGCATCGTCGGCCACCTCCGTCTTGAGAACGAACCGTCCCATGATGGTCTTCTCGCTGCTGCCGGGTCGGGACGCTTCGTAGGTGTAGGTCTTCGTTCCCCAGTCTTTCAGTCGCCCCAGGTCGAGGTCGAGCGAACCGAGCGGCGTGGTGTCCTGGGCCTGGGCGGGCAGCGGAATCAAGGGAACGACGCAGAAGAGCATGACGTAGCGAATCATCTTGGGCTCCCATGGTTACAGGGCCTAACAGCAGGTCAGTGTACCAGACATGTCGTCACCCAACACCCCTCATCCTCCCCGCAATCCACGGCGACAGCAGGAGGACCAGCAACCCCAGCGGCATCAGTCCACCTTCGAGCACATTATAGTCGGCGACCAGCCGTTCCCAAGAGAGGCCCACGACAAACCGCCCGAAGAGAAGCTCGAACGCCACCGTCAAACCAAGCCAGACCGCTCCGACCATGAGCAGTTGGGACGGACGGGTTGCACCGATCCACCGGACGAAGATCAGGGCAATGACCAGGATGATGACCGAGCCGGTGAGAACGCCGATCTGGTTCGAGCGGAATTCACCGACGTGGGGGACAAAAGTGGCGGCACGAGCGATGCCGTGGAGGATTTCGGCGCAGATCAGCACGAGCCAGATGGCGAGGGCTCTGGTGAGGATGGTGGATAGCGGTTTCCGCTTGTTGGACATCTCCATTTACCCTCCTCAGTTGAAATCAAATGCCAGACCACTCATAATTCTGTAGCTGGTGACCCGTCAAAATCAAACCCCCTCGATTGGAGACCTGCGATGAGAACCCTACTGCCTTGCTGCGTGTTGGCCGGAATGGTCGCCCTGTCTTGGACGCTGGGGAGCCCCGACCAATCGGCCCGTGCCGATGAAGCTGGACAGCGAATGCTGTCCCATGATGTCTACTTCACCCTCAAGGACAACTCGCCAGCGGCGAAGAAGCACCTCGTTGCTGGGTGCAAGAAGTTCCTCTCCGACCATCCCGGCACGGTCTGGTTCGCCGCTGGGATACTGGTCGAGGAGCACAAGCGGGAAGTCAACGACCGTGGGTTTGATGTGGCCCTGCACATCGTGTTTAAGGACAAGGCATCCCACGACAGATACGAGGACGCATCCCAGCATCACAAGTTCATCGAAGAGTTTAAGGACAACTGGAAAGCCGTGAGAGTCTTCGATTCGTGGCTGGACGTATCCTCGCACGGAATGGTGCCAGCGGAAACGATGCGCCCCGACGAAGCGAAGCAGCCAAAGTTGCCCGATGCGGCAGCTTCCTTCGCAGGGATGATTCGTGGCAAGATCGTTCAGAAGGACGATGGCGGGATCGTAGTTGCTGTCGAGAAGGTGACCAAAGTCTGGCGCACCAACAAGGCCAAGAATGCCGAAGCCCTGGTCGGAAAGAAGGTGTTGGTCAGTGGCCGCAACGTAGAGGGCCGCCACGCAACGGCAATCGGTCGTTTCCTTGCCAGCCTGAAGGTTGGCGAGACGGTCGAAATCGACGTGGCCCACCGTCATGGTGAGGTACTCACCATCCTGGAACTGACCGAGGACCAGCGGGAACGGGTGAAGGAATAGGTTGGCACGCCTCCCCTCTCATCCAGAACTGACTCGGCCTCCCCATGACCTGCAAACAGAATCCCGTCTGCCCGATGAAGCATGACGGAAAAACCGGTCACGTTGCCTCTTTCGCTCTGGGCCGCTTGTTGAACAGAATGGCGTCCAGCGAGAAGCGTCCCGCTCCCAGGAGCAGGAACAAGGCGGCGCAGGCGAGGTAAACGGCGGACAATTCATAGGATGGTCCACCGCCCTTTCCCACGAACGGATGTCCTTGCGGCAAGTGAACCATGACCAATGCCCCGACCATGACCCCGGCAATTCCCAGCGAGGCAAGCCGGGTAAGAAGCCCGACGATCAGAGCCATTCCTCCGCCGAACTCGCTTAGGGCCGCCAAAGCCTGGAGGATCCCTGGCACGCCTGCATCGGGTCCCATCCAGTCCAACGGGTTCTGTATCTTCGACCATCCATGGAAGATGAATGCCGTGCCCATTACCAGACGAAGCAGGAGCATACCTGCGGAGCCCATTCGGCCCACGCTGGCGTTGTAGAAGTATTCTCTCATGAAGGTGCGCCTTTCTTTAATGGAGTTAACTTGGCTTGTCCCCTGCCGCCTTCGCAGCAGGTCTCGAAGATTGTGTGGCATCGAGAGCACTGGAGCTTGGCACGCACCTCGACCAGTTCGCCGCCACAGACGGGGCACACCGGGCGTGGCGGCTTCTGTTCCGGGTTGTCATTTTTCCTGGGCATGGGCTTTCCCCTCATCGCACCCGCTCAAGCCGTGCGGGCTTATCGACAAACAGTTCATCGCCCGCAGCGGCAACGAACTCGGCGAGGTTCTCTGTCGTGTCGGTAAACCGGACTCGTGTCCTGTTGTCGCCTTGCTTGATTTCACCCTTGATCTTCCCGTCCTGGATGGCCTTCTTCTTCGCCTCCTTGTCCATCGCCCACAGAAGCAGCCCGTCATCCTCGACCTGATACTTGGCCAGGATGTAGGAATCCAGCATGTCGGCTTGCCAGCCGCTCTCCTGAATGGACTCAAGCTGCTCCTCGGAAACACCGGCTAGGTTCAAGTAGCTCTTGCCGCCGATGTCGGAACGAAAGACAACCACCTGGGACGGTTGCTGAAGCTCGCCGTCGTTCTGGTGACTGACGACCGCCACCCGCATCAGCCCTTCGGGCGCATTGTTGCCAAGACGGCCAACATGGTAGTAGGTCACGCCGTTCTGATGATGATCCTGCCACAGACCGATCAGGTTCTTGTCCAGAGTGGCTTTGGAAGGGTCGGAAAGGGGCACCGTTGAGTCATCACAGCCAGCGATGAGCAGGGATGTGCCGAGCAGGACGAAAACGAAAAGTCTCATGGGATTGGCTCCGTGGATGGGGGATTAGCATCTTACAACCACAACGGGCTCCACAGTAGGAATGATAGGCGCTAGAAGGGGGACGAGGCAAGTGCCAAGGGATGCTGGAACCCCTTATGCCGTCAGGATTTGCCAGGTGGGAATATGGCTGGGTTAGCTGGAAACCAGACGCAGGAAGGAAGCCCCAGATTCAATCACAGCAGGCTTGTGGGGCATATTGCGGCGTCATCGCCGATACGTCTGCTGCTGTGGCTTCTTCTGTGTCATGGGCCTTCGTCGCCGTCGGCTCACTTCACCTTCGCTTCTTGTCGCTCCACTTCGTCTGGCTTCTTGAGGCTCTCCACCTTCACCTTGCTGACCAGCCCTTCGCTTACGGTAACGCCGTAGCGGGCAAGGTGGACCACCACGTCGTTGGCGTTGGTGCGACGGGGTTCCCCCTGGCATCAAACGCCATTCTAACACGCCGCTGAAACGAGCGAAGCGGAGAGCCCATTCAGCATGGGCTTTACCCCCTGGGAACAGCCACCCTCCTCCTAATGCCCATGCTGGTGCGATTCCGCCATGTGTTCGGCGGTGTCGTGCAACTCCTCCACCGAGTGCTCATGGTCGTGGACCGTTTCTTTGCCCTCGGCATGAACATGGGGATGCGAGTGCTCGTGCGAATGGGTGTGCTCGTGTTCGTGGGTGTGAACCGTCCCATCGTCATGCCGATGCTCGTGGCTGTGGCGATGGGTGTGAACGTGCTGGTGGGCATGTTCATGTTCGACTTGGCTTGTCATCTGCTCTTCCTCCAGTTCAAGACTTGCCTCTGATTGTGCCAGACAAGGAATTCTATGTCCCCTCTCTGCATGGGCAAATGGATATTACCAAGCCACCCAGCGTCATACTGGACGGCTGCTTCCCAGCCGTAGCCAAGCCAGAATCGCCCCCCAAAAAAAACTTTTCGGGATTTCTGGCAGAAATCTGGCAGAACTTACTACGGTAAGGATGGAGGTGCAATATGTACAGCATTAAAGAAGTCGTGGAAGCCGTTTTCGGCGAATACAACCACAGCAACTACAAGCGGATCCGCTACGCCACGGAAACGGGCGTCGTCGAGCCGCCGAGGGTTGGGCGGACGTGGCTCTACAGCCAAGAGGACATTGATTATCTGCGAAGGCACTTTCGGCGGCGGTACAAGGTCGTCGAAGCCTGAATGACGTTTCTGTCAGGCTGACCACTTGTGGTGGACGGCAAAAGAAACCCGCCCGTGCTGCGCCAGCACGGGCGGGTCTGACAGAAAGCGTTTGAGGATGAAGCGTCCTCTATGCTAATAGAGTAAGTTCATCGGCGCAATACAGGAAAATTTTTGCAGAAAGCGTTTAGACATGAAAATGGTGAAGCCAGTTTACGACGGGATTCCCGTCGAGTTGAAGGAGGAAGGAAGTTGGGTCAATTGGAAGACCGAACGAGTGAAGGTGGGGCGCAACGGCAGCAAGCCCTACACGAAGATTCCCATGGCCGTGATGGGCGGCAAGGCAAGCACAACCGACCCGAAGACCTGGGCTCCATTCGATTTGGCAAGAAAAAACTTCGAGGCCAAGAGCGCCCAGGATGGAAAAGGAGCTTTGGATGGCATTGGGATTGTACTGAGGGGTCATTTAGTTGGGCTCGACTTGGACAACTGCCGAAATCGGGAGAGTGGCCAAATCGAGCCTTGGGCTGCTGAGATTGTGGAAACCATTGGCTCCTACACCGAGGTGTCGCCCAGCGGGACAGGGCTCAGGATTATTTGCCGTGGCAAAATCCCTGGGACTCGACGAAGGAAAGGTCTGGTGGAGATGTACGATGAATCGTCTCCACGATACCTCACCATTACGGGCGTCCACCTTGATGGCACGCCGACCACAGTGGAAGAAAGGCAGGACGCCATCGAGCGTGTGTACCAAATGTTTTTGGAGCCGACAGACGAGGACTCGGAAAAGTCTTCTGCCGCCATTTCCTCGGCCCCTCCTCCTGATTTCGACCTGGATGCCCTTTTCGATGTGGCCCTGGCTGGAAGGAATGCCCCCAAGTTCATGGGTCTTTGGAGCGGCAATTACCAGCGTCAAGGCCACCCATCCCAGTCAGAGGCGGATTTGGCGCTGGCTTCCCTGATTGGCTACTATACTGGCCCCGACCCTGACAGGATTGATTCCTACTTTCGCCGCTCGGGTCTGTACCGAGACAAATGGGAGCGGGTGGATTACAGGGAGGGTGTTCTGGAAAAGGCCATCGTCCAGGAGTCGTTCTACGATTGGGGACCAGACGAGAGCCAGCTTGAAAAGATCGTCCGTCCCTTTGATCCGACCCTGCTTGGCGGCACGAAGCCACAGAAGGATGACTGGTGTGCCCAATTGCACAAGGCGACCCAGGTGCCCAAATTGGTCAAGCTCGAAACTTGGGACGAGACCTGCGCCATCGCAGATGCGCAGGTCGAGGATTGGCTGCTGCCAGGCTGGTGCGAGTTCGGATGCACCCACATTCTCTCTGGGCTGCCGTTTAGCGGCAAGAGCACCATCATATCCGAACTCTTGGCAGCCATCGCCCAAGGTCGTGATTTTGCGGGGATGCCAGTCCAGCAAGTGCCCTTCATCCTACTCGACCTGGAGAACAAGGAGCGGATCCTGGTCAAGCGGCTGCGACGGGCACTGGCGGGCGACGACGAGGGGCGGATCGGTGAACTCTACAGCCGTGTGAATCCGATGGACATCATGCGACCCGTCACCCCTGACTTCGTCGGACACTGCATCAAGGCGGTGCGGGAACGGGTGACAGCCAGGAAGGGCTTGGTCGTCATCGACACCCTGCGGTCGGCTTTCGGGGCGGATGAATTGAGCCCGCAGGAGATTTACAGCATCATCATCCCCTTCAAGCGACTGGCCGAGGCGGCACATTGGGCGGTGGTCATCCTCCACCACAATGCCAAATACTCCAACAAATACTCGGGCAACACGGCCATCGCAGGAGCAGTCGATTACCTCTGGAACTGGACAAAGGATGTCCAAGCAATGAGCGGGACGATGGAATGGGAAGGACGGGACGACGTGCAATCGTCGCTGGAGTTCACGTTCGACACGGAGTTGCAGCGGAACGTCTTCGTTGGGAACACCGCCGAGATTAAGAGGCAGGAGAAGGAAGACGCCAACGAAGTCGCCATCGGCCAGGTGCTCCAGTACGTGCCCGAGTCGATTTACGAAGGGATGGCGTTGGAAGAGTTGTACTCCGTGGTCGGCGATTCCGACACCGACATGACTGAGCGGACGATCAAACGTCGAGTTATTAACGCCTACGAACAACACCTTTGCCTGCGGACGGGCGACGGCAAGCGGGGCAATCCGCACCGTTATTACCTTTCCGAGGCGGGGCAGGCAGTGGTTAATAAGTTCAAGGGATTGGCCTTGCTGGGCGGCGGTTAATAAGTTTCTGGCCACTTTCTGACCACGGGGGTGGCCAGAAACTTTTGGTTTCTGGCCATTCTGGCCACTTTCTGGCCAAACTGAATTTGGCCAGAAATAAGTCGTTGCCACGAAAGGACTTGCGGAGTTAATAACGGCGTTTCTGGCCAACTCTGGCCAGCCGCCGTTTCCTGTCCGAAGAGTTTCTGGCCATTCTGGCCACATGCCTATAGGCATGTGGCAGTGGCCAGAAACTGGCAGGAAATCAACTTTTGTCCAGCAACCACCTTCACCTCTTTGTGGACAGGTTGGGAAAGAGGTTCCGCTCAGTGGCAGATTGTGTCCCAGGTTGGTGCTGTGCAGGTGGGCAGGCGGCGACAAGCCACCACACCCCCTCGCTCCGCTCGGGGGTGCTTCACCAAACGGAATCCCTGTTGTTATTAACGGGGCAAGAAACTGCCAGCAAATCAATCCTCTTCCAGCAACCATCTTTGTGGGCAGAGTGAGGAAAGGATTCCGCTCAGTGGCTGGAAATGAACTGCACCCCCTCGCTTCGCTCGGGGGTGCTTTCCTTATTTTGATCAAACAAGATCATCCTGAAGGTGTCCCAAGACCTTTTTGGGATAAACTCGCACCAGATTCAATCACAGGAGCTTCTGGAGGGCATTACGGCGACCACGGTCATCCATCCAGCGGGGTCTGGACAGGGAGGTAAGCATCGCACGACTTCAGGGGCACCACCCCTTTTCGCTGT
>JAVEUP010000255.1:0-9179 GCA_034005525.1 Thermoguttaceae bacterium
GCCGCCCGGTTTTCCCACTGTAATACCGGACGGCTCGCGCCGTGCCGCTACAAAGTAAAGGGTATTGGGCTAGCACCCAGCGGCTAATGAATAATCCGGACAAACCTGGATTACTCACGACGTGGATTCGAGCCTTTCCGGATAGCCTCTCAGTTGCTCGGCGACGGCCGAGAGAAATGTCGCGCGGTTGATCGGCTTGGTCAGGTAGGCGTCACAGCCGGCAGCAAGGCATTTGGCGTCGTCGCCCGCCATGGCGTGGGCGGTCAGGGCCACGATCGGACCGGTGCAGCCCGCCGCCCGCAGTCGGCGAACGGCCTCATAGCCGTCCATCACCGGCATTTGCATGTCCATCAGAATCAGATCGAACGGCTCACCACGTCGGCAGGCGCCCAGCACCTCGTCGCAAGCGACCTGCCCGTTTTCGGCCACGGTCACCTGGGCGCCGGCTCGGTTCAGAACAAAAGCGATCAGGCGCTGATTGTCCGGCCCGTCTTCGGCCAACAGGATGCGGCCATTGAGCCGGACAGCCGCGACATCGCTTGTCGGAGACGCCGGCGAGGAGGGCGCGGCGGCTTCCTCGCGCCAGTCCAGCAGCCTGACGTTTTCCAGGCTGCCTGTTCTGACCTCCATAGTGAATGTACTCCCCTTCCCGAACTCGCTCTGAACGGAAATCCCGCCGCCCATTGCTTCGGCCAGTCGCTTGCTGATGGTCAGCCCGAGCCCCGTACCGCCGTATCTCCGGGTCGTGGACGAGTCGGCCTGGCTGAACGGTCTAAACAGACTCGCAGCCTGCCCGTCCGACAGCCCGATCCCCGTGTCGATCACGTCAATCTGCAACATTGCAGGCATACCGGGCTGCCGCACCAGGCGGGTTACGATTCGCACGCTGCCGGTCTCGGTGAACTTAATGGCATTGCCTACCAGGTTGACCAACACTTGCCGGAGCCTCAGCGGATCACTCTGGATCGACTCGGGAATGGGGCCGGCGCACTCGAGTGTGAGGGGAAGTTTCTTCTCGTCCGCACGAACGCGCATCAGCGAGATCACCTCTCCCAGCACGTGTGCGGGTGAACAGGTAACACATTCGATTTCGACCTTGCCGGCCTCGATCTTCGACAGGTCGAGAATGTCGTTGATCAACCCCAGGAGATATTGACCGTTCCGCTGGATCGTGCGAATCGCCTCGACGCGTTCCGGCGGCGCCGCGGCGAGATCCGTATCTTCGAGCAGCACATCGGCAAACCCGAGGATTGCCGTCATGGGCGTGCGGATTTCGTGGCTCATGTTGGCCAGAAACTCGCTCTTGGCGCGGTTGGCTGTTTCTGCAACATGATTGAACTCCTCCAATGCCTTATTGGCGGATTCAATCGCCTCGACGGTTTGCCGGAGTTCCTCCTCGGCTCTCTTGCGCTGGGAGTTCGCGAGCAGTTGCGCGACGATGGCGGCCGTGGTGCTGACAAACGACTCCTCGTCGGAGTGCCACGTCCGCTTGCCTCCGATATGCTCGCAGGAGACGACACCCAACAACTTGCCTTCCATGACAATACCCGCGTCAAGCAGGGAGGTGATGCCAAGGGGCACCAGGTAGGATTCGGACAGTTCACGGGTTCGCGGGTCGGCCTGGGCATCTTCGGCCCAGATCCGGGTATCGCGCATGATGGCGTCGAAATAGCCTGGAAAGCTGCTTGTCTTCAGAGTGGTGCCTTGGCTGTCCGATTGCGTGTCAGCTTCAAACAGCGACTGGCACTGCAATTCCGAACCGTGGTCCGAAAGGGTCCAGACACTTGCTCTCGCCACGCCCACGGTGGCGGATAGGATTTCGGCAATGCGTTTGAATGTTTCCGAGAGATCGCCGCTATCCGAAGGTTGTTCAAGTGCGAGCCGCGTGATTGCCGCTCGCTGCAGGGCGGCTCGCCTCTCACTATCGCGCAGCGATTCTTCCGTCCGTTTTCTTTCAGTAATGTCGGTATCGCTACCACGGTAGCCCCGAAGTGTCCCGTCAGCGTTCAGCAAGGGAATCCCATGGGTAGCGACCCAGATGGACCGGCCGTCCTTGGTTTGAACGAGGTTTTCCCGGTCCTTGAACGCCCCCTTCCGGGTGAACACTGCCAAGGCCGCCGTTTTGAACTCCTCTCGCCCCTCCTCCGGATGCAGATCGTAGAAGTGCATCCGCCCGACGAGTTCTTCCGGACGATAACCAAGAACCTGCTCCGCCACGTGGCTTATGTACGTGAACATGCTGTCCACGTCGACCTCCCAGGCGATGGTGCCGCTTTGCTCGGCCAACTGATCGAAGCGGCGCTTGCTCTCGCTGAGGGCCGCCGTTCGTTCGGCCACCAGCCGCTCCAATTCCGCGCGGCGGCGAAAGACCATGCCAAGCGCAAGCGAAAGTGCCGTGGTAAGTAGCAGTCCCGTCAGGGCCGCAATCATGCCTGCCCTTGGCGAATGCAGACGCAGGAACTCGTCGCCGGCGCGGGAGGTCACGGTGAAGACCTTGCCGGAAGCCATTACCGGACGCCTCAACGACAAGCCGGGGGGCGGTGGATTCTCTGAATCCCAGTCGGAGACAAGCAGTTCCGGGCTGCCCTGCCCGCGCAGAAGCGATATCTTCGTCAGCGTCGACCGGTCCTGACCGGCACTGCGCAGCAGGGCTTCCATGTTCAACACAGCCAGGGCGAACCCTCGGAGGTTTGCTGGATGATTCCTGTCGAAGACAGGGCGGCAGATAAGCATTCCGCGCCGCACTCCCATCCCCCGCGTTGGAGTGGCTGTGTCGGTGGCAATCACCAGGCCAGTGCGAGCCGCCTCCTCAAAGGCCGCCCGGCACGGCGGTTCCGAGCCGACGTCGTAGCCCAGCGCCCATTCGTTGCCCGATAGAGGTGCAACGTACAAGACCGGGTAGTAACAATCGCGACCCGTGGCAGATACACGCTTGCCGCAGGCGTCCCGCTGCCAGACCGCGAAATCTTGCATGCCCGAGGCCCTGGCTTCCGCTTCTATGCGGTTCTTGCCGGTTGCGGGCACCGCCGGAACCCACTGCCATGCTTCAATTGCAGGATTCTTGGTCAGATAGGCCGAGTAAACCTGGAATTCTCCCGGGGTGACGGCTTCTGATCCTTCAATGAAGCTTGCCAATCCCGCAAGCTCCGTGTTCTGCAGATCCCGAAAGGTCTCGGCAATGATGTTTGTTCTGTTTGCCGCCACCAGCGCAAAAGCCCTGTTATGGGCGCACGTCTCCCGCTCGTGAAACGTCCATGCGGCAAACAGAGTCAGGACCAATCCGGCTGCCGCCAGCAGCGCCGGTTCAAGATAGTGCATCCAGCGCGGCGCCGAGCCGGCCAGTCGCGAGCGTCGCGCCAGAAGCGCCATGCCGGCAAACAACACTGCCATCAACGTCAGCGTGAGCAGCGCAGGCGGCACTGCGGCGCGGGCCAGGTTCCAACTCCAACTTTGCGCGGCGATGTCCATGCCCAGCACGGCGACCAGATTGCCGGTTCGCAGGTCATGGATCGGGACGAACGCGGAGACCCACGTGCCCCAGCGGTCGCGCAGCGGGCCTTCGACGGCTTCGGTTCCCGCGCTGAAGACACGATGGAGATCCTCCGAGGCTTCTTCGTATACCTGCCCGGGCGGCGAATGGTCCTCGGAATCGGGCGGCTCGTTGTCCGCAATAAAGAACAACTCGCCGCTCGGTCTTCTGCCGACAAGATAGACGAACCGGCAGTGGTCGCTGGCATGCCGAATGGCGGAAAGCTGCTCCTTGAGCCACTGGTAATCGGGCATCAGCAAGTCAGCCTCGCTGCCGGTTAGCGCCTTGATGCGTTCGGCGTCCATAGCCTCTGCTACCAGCCGGGCCTGGCTCACCAGGGTCTCCCGCATCACGCGGTCGGCGTGCTGTATCGTCCACCAGACATAGACCGCACCGGCAACGATAATCGCCGCCAGCCCGGATGTCTGGATGCCGCGACATGTTCGGGAAAGACACTTCATGGTTTCTTTCAAGTCGCTGCCGCAGACGGCAGGCTCCGACCGGCTCCGGCAAAGCATATCACCCCGATCATTCGCTTCGGGGAGGGTGGAGATCGCGTAAGCCCGGATTATTCACGATAGGTAGGGTGGGTCAAACAAGCCGCTTCTTTGGTGGGTCATCGGTCGCTGCTTCCGGTGTGCTTCCAGGTCGCGGGCTTTGAATTAGCTTGGTTGCGGCTTGTGCAGACCCACCAATGACTCACGCGACCTTGACCCACCCTATGTATATGAATAATCCGGGTAAGGCGGTGCAAAAACAGTATTGCGACCGACGACCCACTGGGACGACGGCTTGCTTGGCCCGCCCCCCATTGATCCCGGACAGTCCGGGACAGACGGAGCATCGCCTTCAGAGCAGCACATTATCCTAAGTAAAGATAGAATACTTTTTGGCACCCCTTGCATACAGAAATGCCGGACGACCGAGTCGATCGGATCGGCACAGATGGGGAGGATTCGCAGATCAGGCCTTATGGTCGGATTATTCGACCTCGATGAGCGACTCGACTTCACCGGTGGAGCCGAATCGGGCAATCAACGCCTCGGTCGAAAGGTTGTGGCCCAGCAGGGTCCGGTTGCCATTGGCTGCGAGCGACCGGTAGATGAGCCACTGCTCTCTGCCGACGGCAACGCGATAGCCGACAGCCACGTCGTCGGGCTGCGTTGCGAGCAACTCGGCCACGGTCAGCCGTCGCCACGTATAGGGGCGAGTGAAACGATGGCGGTTGAGGTCGAAGAACAACGGGACGTAGAGGCAGGAAGCTTTGGCCGCGTGGGTCACCTCGAGACCTGCAGCCGTGGCCTGAAGCTCGCCGGGCGCCCAGAGCGAGCGCCACTCGGCCAGTGCCAGCGGCAACACGAGGGCGCGGTGTTTGGTGCCTTCCAGGTAACCCTCGCGGCTTTCCTTGGCCGGGTGGAAATCGATCCCGGACCGCAACGGCAGGCATGCCCGGTACTCGAGTCTGCCGGGCTCCTCGCCCAGTACGGCGTCGGCCAGGAAAAGAAAGCGGTCCTCGCGTGCCAGTGCTATTTGCCGCTGCACGCGCACCCCGCCGTCGAGTTCGATTTGCAGTTCAAGGTAGTCGATGTCGTCGTCGGTAACCCAGCAAACCTGGTCCCAGTCGGAAGTGAGCGCCAAGGGTTTGCCGTCCCGCGTCACATCGAAACCCCAGGAACCAGAAAGGACAACTTCTTTGCCGGTGTCGAGTTCCAGTTGCACCTCCCGCCCGGTGTAAACGACCGCCAGTCGTTCCGCCCTTCTCGACCAATCGGTTCGCAGCAAGGCGGCGGCGGCCCATTCACCCTGCGCGGCCGGTTCAGGCAATGCGACGTCGAGACTCCGCGCGCGCTTGCCATTTTTCGCTTTAGCAGTCGCCAGTGCGGCGATCCGGGAATTGCAGGTACCGCCTCCAAGGGCCACGGCGGTCTTCAGTAGTTCTTCGTCGCCGTCCGGCGCAGCCGGGGCCAGCATGGCACTGCCGTCGTGCCTTGTGAACCGAAGCACGTGGCGGACCATGTGCTTGTACTGACGCCAGACCGACGCCGGAAAGCACGCCCGCTGCATCCCCTTGCCCAAGACCCGGCATCGGGTCCAGCAGGCGAGCAAGGGGCGCGCCAGCGCAATATGGCTGCCATGAAGCAGTCCCTCGCCGTCAAGCAAGTCGGCCAGCCCGGTCGAGAGGACGTGCCTGGCATCGGCAGCCAACTCGCGGCATGGTCTCAGTTCAGGGAACAGGTAGGCCAATGTGAGCGGAAGCTCGCCGGCCAGAAGCTGCGCCAGGAGTGGCTGCTGCTGAGGGTCAATGGACCCGGCTTCGCCGGCCGCTTCGATCAGATGACCTAGCAGTGCGAACCACGCATCTGCCGACAACCGCTCCGCAAGGCAAGGCAGACGGCGGGACAGGGTCAGCGCATCCAGGGCATATTCAACGCCCAGCGTACCGCCGGCAACCTCACCCAACCAACCCAGAATGCGCTGTTCCTCGCCATCGCAGCAACTGCCCGGGGCAATCATGGCCGATGAACGCACGCGCCATTCAGTGGGAAGGCCCCAATAAAGCGACGATTCACCCGCCGGAAACAAATCGTCCGGATGAACAGGACGTACCCGCTCCGACAAGTGCTTGCTCCATGCATCCCAGCCACGCGAGAGGTTGCCACGTGCGGCGGCCTTGCGCACTGCTGACGGTGCCGACTTGTGCCAAATGTCGCCGTTTACGGCATCCGGTTGCGCACGTCCTGCAAAGAGGGGCGCCATTCCTGAAGGTTCTGTCATCAGCGTGTTCGGGTTTGGGTCATTCAGGGTGCAGTACGGCCGACGTCCCTTGCCGGGCGGCCCGGGTTGCGGGTATCCTGTACGAAGTGCGTGACAGGCCGCCGTATTGTAAGGAAAGGAGAGGGAAGATGAAACCGGTTCGCTTTGGAAACCGCTTTCTTTGGGGAGCGGGTCTGTTGCTGTTGTCTGCTGTGCTGCTCGGTTGCCCTGTCGTCGAGCCACCACCGGTGGAACCGCCGCACACTCCGGCCGAGCGGGAGGAGGAACCCGACGAGGCAATTCCCGAGGCCGATCCAATCGGAATTCCTGCCGACCCTCTCCCCGCGGTTGGGCCAGCCGAGGAGGCCACTGCCCCACTGAAAGAGGGGCCGGCTGATTTGCCTTCCGAGGAGCCGGCGCCGGACGACGAGCCGGCGGAATCGGCGGAGCCTGTCATGGAACCCGAACCGATGCCCGTTCCCGAGCCGCCCGACGACACGGCGATGGACTTCCCCAAGCCGCCGGAGGTCGACGAGACCTGGGAGATGCCCAAGCCCGAGCCGTGGGAACTGGGTCCGCCGCTTGTCGATAACGTCGATCAGCTCAAACCTTTGGATCCGGAAAAGCCCGTATGGCTCGACATGGAGAACAAGAGCGTCGTGTTCTTGGGCAAGATCTGCCAGCGCGAGGTGCCGCTTGAGTTGTTCGCTTGTCTGCGTTACACCAAGGAGCACGAGGCTATTGTGGTGGCCGACGTGCGGGCCCTGACCGTTCATGCCGGCCTGTTGGCCGTCGGAGCCGAACCGGGCGGCCCCGTGCAATTCCATCCCGAATACATACCCGCTCGGGGAACCGAAATCGAAGTGACCGTCCTGTGGAAAGACGCGGAAGGCAAGGTCCAAACTGCCCGCGCCCAGGACTGGATTCAGAACACCGAAACGAACGAAGCGATGACCGAGCCGTGGGTGTTCGCCGGCTCCGGATTCTGGGTTGAGCCGACCGGGGAGAAGAGGTATCAGGCCGAGGGCGGCGATTTCATTTGCGTCTCAAACTTCGCGACGGCCATGCTTGACGTCACCGTCGAAAGCAGCCAGGCCAATCAAATGCTCATGTATCGTGCGTTCACCGAACGCATTCCCCCGCTGGAAACGCCGGTTACCCTCGTCCTGACGCCAAAGCACGGGCCGAAGGACGAAGAGGCTGAAGAACCTGAGGAAACCAAGGAGAACGAGCAGTAGCCGCAGCCCGCCCAAAGCGGCCCGTTATTAATTCGCGGGCCCTTAGTTCAGCAGGCGGTCGACGCTGGCTATGAGCCGATCCATGGCGAAAGGCTTGCGAATGTAGTCGTCCACGCCCAGAAGCTCGGCGTACGCCTTGTGCCGGCTACCCTCGTTCGCCGTGATCATAATGATCCGCAAGGGCACGGGCCGGGTGCGACGGAGCCGTTCCAACACAAGAAAACCGCTGCGCCTGGGCATCATCATGTCGAGGATCATCAGGTCGGGGTTCTCCCGCTCCGCCATGGCCAGCCCCTGGTTGCCGTCTCGAGCGATCAGGACTTCGTAGCCCTTGGCCTCCAATGCAATCCGCAGCGACTCGACGATCTCGCGGTCGTCATCGACCAGGAGGACTCGCTTGGGTCCCTTGGTCTCCGAGTCCTGTTGTTCCGGTTCCGTTTTCTTGGCTCGCTTGATGGCCATATCGCACCTTGGGCGGGAAGCGGCTGGGCCACGCATTCCGGAGTATCATGTCCGGGACGTGGAACCCAATCCGGGGAGGCTGGGGCTTGCGCCCCGCCAGCAACGGCGGTCCCCGACAACTCGGCCGGGAAGCAGTCACTGCGGAAGCAGCCCAAACCTATATTGGTACTTCAGGCCCGCGCCAATTGCAAGCCGCCCCCGCGCCGAATCGCCACATTCTTGACGCGAATAGCTTATATGGGGCAATAGGCTATAGCTAATAGATGTATTTCGGGCGTTTCGTTCTGTTCAGGCGAGTTCGCCGAAGCTGACCGGCTGGCGAAGGGCCTCGGCAAGCCGGTGGAGGTAGTCGCAGCGCCTGATTTCGACAGCGCCGAAGCGGCCTGTGTGGGCGGTCCACTGCTGAATGTCGAACAGGCTGTAGCCACGGCGCCGGAGATGAGCCACGAGATGGACCAGGGCAACTTTCGACGCGTCGCGCTCGGTGTGGAACATCGATTCGCCTGCAAACAGCCCACCCAACGCCACGCCGTACACCCCGCCCACCAGGCGTCCCTCGCGCCACACCTCGACACTGTGCGCAAAGCCCAGTTCGTGCAGGCGCTGGTAAGCGCGGATCATTCGCGGGGTAATCCAGGTGCCGCCTTCGTGGCCATGACGGCGTGCGCAGCCTTGGATCACTCCGGCGAAATCGCGATCCGACGTTACCGAAAAACGGCCGCTGCGAACCGTTTGCTGCAATCGCCGCGGTACATGGAAGGCGTCCAGCGGGATAACCGCGCGCGGGTCTGGTGAGCACCAGGGCACGGGATTGTCGTGGCTGCCCATTGGCCAAGGGAAGATTCCGTGGCTGTAGGCGTCGAGAAGCCACTCCGGCGACAAGCTGCCACCGAATCCGACCAATCCATCCGGCCCCGCCTTTTCGGCTGCCGGGAAGAATCGCGATGGTGGAAGGATGGCCACGAAAACGGGTTCTTTGCATCGAAGAAGGCGGCTGCCGGTTGTCGCCACGAGGTCGGCCGAGCCGATTCATGATGAAACGGGATCGGGCGAGGCATGAGCCCTAAGCTACCAGAAAGCATAGCCGTTCACAGGGGACTGCCGCAATTTTCGCGGCACGAATGGTCCTCTGCGCAGTCGGCCAACCGCTCGGCCGCGAGAATGTGAATGCCCCCTTCAGATCGGAAGAGCACACG
>JAVEUP010000256.1:0-9138 GCA_034005525.1 Thermoguttaceae bacterium
CTGGAAGCTCAACGCATCGTCGAAGGCGCGGCGGTTCATCAGGCCGGTGAGCGGATCGGTGCGCGATTCGGTGAAGTGCGCGGCGATCTGTTCGTTCTGCTGCTGAAGCCGTTCTTCGGCCGACTCCAGCCGGTTCTGGAGCCGCTCGTTGATGGCGACGATCCGGGCGATGGAACGAAGGACGGAGTCGGTCAGGGTCCCGGCGTCGTCTTCGCGGGCGGTGGCCAGTTCCCGGCTGACCTCGGAAATTTGGTTGCGGTGGTCGTCCACCTCGCCCGATACGCCGGTGACGAGCTTCTGCAGCCGGTTGGCAAAGAACTGCAAGCGTCGCGGGTCGATCTCCATTTCGGGACGCTGCTTGCGCCACGGCAGCGCCTGCTTCGTACCGCCTGTCGGGAGGCAACGGCCCAGGACCACGCCTACTGCCAGTTGCACGGCGCCGAGGATCAGCATGGCGGCAAAGATCGACCAGGAGAACTCCATCGGGACGGCATGCCTCGCGCGTGGAACAATGGATACAACCGTTAGTCCGGATTATCCATGACGATGTAGGGTGGTGACAAGCAAGCCAGAACCTTGGTGGGCCTGCGGTCGCTTGGCCGGGCCTGCTTCTAGCGCACGACGTGCAAACCACCGCGGGCGTGGCTTGCGCAGGCCCACCAAGGAATTACGCGACCTTGTCCCACCCTACGTGAATCATCTGGGTTAGTGTGCCTACTGCAACACTGCAATTAGCTACTGAAAGATAGCTTACCAGAGCCGTTTGGGCACGAGGTCCCGCATCCGGTCCAGCAGGCTGGTACGTTCCCCCGATTCCGGTTGGCGCGGCTCGGAGGGCGGTTTTCGGGGCTGTCCGGGCCGGTCGGCCAGGTTTTCGCCGGCGCCGGTGCCAACCGGCAAGGGTACGTGCTCCTCCAGGAAGCGGGGCCAGTAGCCCTCGAGCAGGCTGAGGCAGTCGGCCAGTTGGCCGTTCTGCAGCTTCAAGTCCATCAGCGAAATGTGCTTCGAAAGCTCGACCAACTCGTTGCGGTTGAACGAGAGGTCGTACACCTCGACGTCGTCGATAAACACTTCGCCGGCGCCCATCAGGTCGAACCGGACCGACATCTGCCGGCCCGGCTCGAGCGGCAGGTCGGCCACGTGGAACAAGAATTGCCCCCACTGACTTCCGATCGGCACTGCGGGCTGCCCGCTGCCGGGCGAGGCGCCCACGGAGGCGAAACGGTAGGGAACGCTTCCGAAGTCACCCTCGATGGCCAACCGCAGCGGCGGCTGGCTCTCCGGGTTGGCCACGCGCAGCCACACGGCTACGGTCAGGCGGCCGGTTGTGGGCACGGCAAACTGCCGGCTCACGAGAACGGCGACCGGTCCCTCGCTCTGCATGCGCACACAGTGGCTGCCGCCGCGCGGTTGGGACGCGTCGAGCCGGACGTCGGCGCCCGGCCGATTCCGCGTGAACGCCCAACCGGGGATCACGTCCGGTGCGCTGCCCGGGGCGTCGAAACCCGGGTTTTCGATCACCGGGCTTGGACTGGCGCCGCGGAGCACGGCGGCCCGCTGTCCCAGGCCGCGGATGCGCTGCTCCAGGGCCGCGCGGATCGACGGGGGGATGACGGCCTCCGGCGCTGCGAGGCGGGCTTCGGGCGCACTGAGCCGCATGGCAACGAGGTCGTAGGGCTTCAGTTTCACTTCCCATACGAGCATCCCGCGGCCGTCCTGCCGCAGCGGCGCCAATTGCCGCCGGCCGGAAAGCTCCTCGATTCGGCATCCGGCGGGGGCGTCGATGCGGACGCGAGCCTCGACGGGGAACGGCGCGTTGTTGACCGCGTAGGCGTAGGTCTGCCCTTGGTGGTTCGCATACCGGAATACGACCGGTTGCGACGGCCAAGGGTGTTCCTCCACGCGATGGAACCGCACGGCGGGCAAACGCCGATAGGCGGCAACGAAATCCTTCAGGGCCGCCTCCTGGCCCAACGGCAGCAGCCATCCTCCGTCGCACAGGACGGCCGGGTCCATCTTTGCCATCGCGTTGGCCAGTCGCCGGCGGTTCATGTGATCGGAAGGGGCGACTTGCGTGAACAGCGACGTGTAGCTCGGTTGAAACGGGCTCTTCGCGTCGAACGACCCGATGCGCGACTTGTGCGGCGGCTGGAAGAAGAGGACGGCCGGCACGTGCTGGTGCTCGAACAAGCGGTCGAACTCGGGCATCAGGGCCAGTTCCCGGCCAATGGCCGCGGCAGTCGAACCGCCCACGGCCACGCAGCGCTCGGTGCGGAGCAGCACCGGCTCCTTTTCCTTCCGGTACCGTTCCGTGTCGAGGCCAACGCTCAGGAAGACGTCGGAGAGCGAGGGCCGGCCGATCAGCGTTGGGCGAAGCCGCTCCGAAGACCCTTCGCCGGAGAGCATCTCGGCACCGGCCAGGAACAGTTCGGCTCCCGGGCGCGACGCCGCGACCTCCGCCCGCAACCGCTGGTGGAAGGCGTGCAGCTTCTCCGAGCGCCACCGCAGCCACGCGCTGCGTTGCGGCTCGCTTGCGAGGAACCTTGCGCGATCGGCAAATCGCTCGGGGCCGGAGCCGGGCACGCTCGTTTGCGTCTCGCGGCTGAAACGTGCGATGGTGGCGTCGTCGAGTCCCCAGTCGGGCCCGGGCAATTGGGCGTAGCCGTGAGCGGAGAGCTGCACGGCCAGTCCGGGGAACGACGGATGATGCGAGTAACGGCCCAGAAGCTCGCGGACTACGTCGATCATTGTCTCTTGCACGCGCGGATGCAGCACGTTGTAGTAGGCGCCCAGCCCGCGGTGCGGCCGGTGCACCTGCTGCCAAGGCACGCCCTCCGGACCGATCCACTCGATGCCCTCGGCCTCCGGGCCTCCGCGGCGCAGCACCTCCTCGAGGGCCGGCAGGTGCGATCCGAACTCCAGGCCGGGAATGAGCCGCAACCGCTGCCGGTTGAACATCAGGAAGAGCATCTCCAGCACGTCCTTCCGGACGGGATCCTGGCCCGTGGAGAACAGCACTCCGGTATCGTACCGGGGCGTGGGCTGAAGGACGCTGCTGGGATAGATCGTGCTCCCGTCGGCCAGCACGTTGAGCATGAGCCCGTTGTAACCGGCGTATTCGAGATACTCGACCAGCCGGGTTCCGCCTTCATGGAAGGTCTGCCAGTCGTCCAACCCTCGCTCGATACCGGGGTCGAACGATTCCTGCGCCGAAAAGTTTTCCGGGAGCATCGGACGGTCCATGTACGCTGCCATGAGCCGATCGCCGGAGGAGCCCGATATGTCGGCTCGCGGCAGGCGAGCCCCGGCGGCAAGCACGCGGATCTTTCCGTACACCGCGGGATCGTTCATTCGCAGATTCGTCATGAGCACCATGGGCGAGGCCGTGTGAGGCCAGAAGACCAGCCGGTGGCGTTGCCATCGCGGCGTCTCGTCGCCTGCCGGGAATGGGACGTCGACCTCGACGCCCGAGTCCAGGCCGATCGGCATCAGTGCGCCGGCTGCATTGGGCTCCAGGACGCTGATGCCCAAGGTCTGGGGCACGTCACTGGGATAGTCAACCTCGAGGATATGCGGTTGGCCGGGGTCGATAATGGGCAGCGTATAGGCCTCCCAACTCCGATCCGGCGATTGGCGGCTGGGGTTCAGGCGGACGAGTTCGCCCAGCGGATGGCTCCACCGCTGCATATTGCCGTTGCCCAACGGCGTCTTCCAAAGCCGCTGCACCTTTGGAAGCTGCGGCAGCTTGGACAAGAGTTCCCACCAGCGGGGATGGGCCGGATCAATCTCCACGACCTGGCGGAACTCCGATTCATCGGCCGGGGCGCTCGGGCCGGGACGCTCGCCGGCCAGGACCAGCAATTGAACCTTCCGCTCCGCTACCGTCTGACGCCAGTGGAGCGGTCGCCGCACCGGGTTTGGCCAGCCGGTCCGCGTTGCCGTCACCGTCAGGTCGTAGACTCCCTCCTGCTCCGGCAACGGCACACTCAAGGGGAACGAGACCGGTTGCCCTGCGCGACCCTCGCGCTCTGCCGACCACAGCACGCGCGTGCCGCGTGTGGGAGTCAACTCGACCTTTACGAGGAACCGGCTGTCGGCCGTCAAGGGCAGCAGGTGCGGTTCGACGGTCAATTCGAACGTTTCTTCGGGCGCAAACACCAGTGAGCCGCGCCCGATCCCAACCCGCAACGCATCGCCCGCTGAACGCTGCAGCAAGACCCGGTTGCCGCGATCGTCGAGTTGCTCGTTTCGCGCACCATCGACCAACTCGCTCAGCAGCACGGTGACTCGCGCGGTCATTTCGGGGCCGTCGGCCGGGCTGAGGCTCCACTGCAGCGAAGCGCTCAACGGCGCCTCGATCAGCACATCGACCCCGTCGTACGTGCGCGGGCTGCGCTGCCGGATTTCCAGCCGCGAGCCGTCATCGGAAAGCCACATCGAGCCCGGTTCATCGGCCTCGATTCCGAGCAACTGCGGGTCCCGCAGCACGCCCTGATCGACCGTGAGCGAGCCGGTCCAGAGGCGGGCGGCGCCCCCGCCCCAGGCGATCCGCACGCGGATATCCTCAGCACGGGCCGTAGCCCGGCATGCAGCCAGAGCCAAGAAAAGGCCGAGGACACGCAGCACTCGAACGCCAAACGCTGCGTTTCGGGCCTGGCAACCACGAAGTCTCGAATTTGTCGGACGTCCGTGTCCGATCATACTCGATCCCGCTAGCGGGGTGAGGGGTACGCGATTGTGCGTTTAAGCTTCGATGCAACACGGGCGTCCAGCCTGCGTTGCCGCGGACGGACAGACAGACCTTGCCGCCGTGCGCGCAAAAAGGTGGCGGATTATAGCCGAGTCCTCCCGAAGAAACCTACACCGGATTCTAGCTATTCCAGGCCGCTTACGAGAATTTCAGCAAGGGGAGGCGAGTGAGTGCTCTGCGTAAGTAAGGGGTCTTGGCGGGTCCGGGAAAGATGTAACCGCAGTTGCTCGACAATCTCGCCGCACCGGCTGGCAACGTTGTTAGCCTCCCAGCGGTCGTCCGGTTTGACGAACAGCTCGGGCGGCTCCCCGCAGCGCAGGTACCAGGCCGGCGTACGAATGGCGCACTCCGAACCCTCGCCGGCAAGGACGAGGTAATCTCGCTCGCCCGGCTGATCGCTACGGATGACTGGAAGCAGGCTATGGGCCGGGCTGGGGCCAGAAACCGGTGCGCCCAGCATATCGAGCAGCGTTGCCGAAAGGTCCGCGGGCTGCACCAACGCCGGACTTCGTGCGGCGGCTCCGCAGCCGTCCGGCGACCGGATGAACATGGGCAGATGCACCAGTTCGCCGTAGAGCGGCAGATCGCAGGGCCCCACCCGAAGGTGCTCGCCCAACGGGAATCCCCGCAGTCCGGCGACTGCCAGGAGCATCGGGCGGTCGTCCAACAGGTTCAGCAGGCCGACCAGACACGAATCCAGAAGCGACACTTGCCCGGCGTATGCCTGCACGATGCCGAACAGATCGTCGGGATCGTAGTCGGCAGGAAGTCGCTGCTGGGGCACTTCGGTCCCGGAGTAAGGCTCGGGATCTCCGGGGGCGCTGTATGCCCGGCGATATTCCATTGGCGCATCCCAAGCGGCGCCCAACCCGCCCAGGTGGCACCAGAGGAAGAAGCCTTCGGGCGCTTGCTCCAGCCAGTCGACAAGCTGTGCGAAGCACGAGGCCAGGTGCGTCTCGTCGAACTCTCCGGCCGCGCGAGAGGCGAGTCGTCGCTCGATTTCGAACCGCTCGTCAAACTGGCCGGCCAGGGGATGCTCCGCGACGAGTCGCTCATCGGTCATCAGCACCGGGGTGAGGCCGGCGGCGCGCACCCGGGCTGGAAGCGGCGCGTGATCCAGGCCGGGCATCGGGGCGAGTGCGTGCTTCAGATGCCAATAGGAATCGCACAAGCAGTCGATCCGCGGCGAGTCGGCCAGCGCGCAATCGAACGCGAACGCCTGGCTTGCCAGTAGGTCGAAAGCCGGTGTGTGAATCCACGCATTCCCGTAGGGTCCCAGAAAGCCTGCGTGCAGGCAGTCCAGAATGAGACAGAGCGTGTTCATGCCCCAATTCTAAACGAGGCGGGAAACGGCGGACAGGTCGGGTGTGCCCGAGTGGGCAACGCTTCGGGGGCTCTTCCGTTTCTGGGTGCAAATCAGTGGTGAAAAGACGTAGGGTGGGTGGTTCCGGATGTTTCAGCATCCGGGTTCACCCACGCGTCAGACAGTCCTGCACCTAGAAACGGAAGAGCCGCTTCGGGTGGTTCCCGGCGTTGTCGTTGCCAAGGTCACCCAAGTGACTTGCGATCGGTCCAGGCCCGCAGTAGGAACAGGGGATTCCCCAGCAGGTAGCGCCGGGCCTTGTCGGAAGGCTGCTGGAAGAGCCGCCATATCCATTCGTGGCCGATTCTCCGGAGCCATTGCGGCGCCCGGCTGACGTTCTCGGCCCAGAAGTCGAACAATCCGCCAATACCCATGCATACCGGCACGCGCAGTTGGGATTGGTGCTCGTGAATCCATCGCTCCTGGCGAGGATTGCCCATGCCTACCAGGAGCACGTCGGGGCGGGCAGCGCTGATTTGCCGGACAACCTCGGCCGAAGCTCCTGCGTACGCCAGGTAGCCGTGATGGAACCCTGCCAGGGTCCAGTTGGGAAAATGCATTTCCGCCACCGCGGCGGCCCGGCGGATTGTCTCGGGGTCTGAGCCGAGAAGGTAGTATCGCCGCCCGGGCATGCAACCGAGCAACTCCGGTACCAGATCGGTTCCGTTGAGGTTGTCGCGCAGGTGGATGCCCTTCATGCGGGCTGCCCATCGCACACCCGTGCCGTCCCCGAATACCGTTGAACCGGCGTTGAGAATCTCCCGATAGCTGCGGTCGGTGGTTGCAAGGTTCAGTGTGTGCGCGTTGACGAAGAACACGCTTTGCGACTGCCCGTTGTACGCGTCGATCATCTCGTAGATGAGTTGCACGGCCCGGGCTCGCGTCACATCGGTAATCCCGACGCCCAGAATGTGGACAATCCGTTCCTCGGGCACACGAGCCGGCAAAACCGTCAGGGCCGGGGGTAAGGAGAATAGATCGACGGTTGGCAGGTCAAGTTCGCTCATGCTCTCGATCGGGCTGGTGCTTTGTCAGGATTTGGATATTGGGTTCTTCCCAAACGCGGCGTGACCTTCCAGGTTGCGATGGCGGGCTCAAATGCCTCGGCAAGCAGGATGCTTACCCCACGTTTTCATTTTGACAGAGCACTAGTATGCACCGCGGCAGGTAACGACGCTCAGGGGCGTGCGAGACAGCAGCGCCAGGTCGGTCCAAATGGTCTGGTGCAGCACGTACCAGAGGTCCATGCGAATCCAGTCTTCGAACTGAATCTCGTTCCGGCCGCTCACCTGCCAAAGGCAGGTCAGTCCCGGCTTGACCGACAGCCGGCGTCGCTGCCAGGGTTCGTACTTGGCCACCTCGCGGCCGATGGGCGGTCGCGGCCCCACCAGCGACATTTCACCGCGCAGCACGTTGATCAATTGCGGCGTTTCGTCCAGGCTTGTCTTGCGCAGCCAGCGCCCAAGCCAAGTGATGCGTGGGTCGCGGCGGTTCTTGAAAACCGGCCCGGCCTGCTCGTTGCCTACGGTGTGCTGGACTTGCTCGGCATCGAGTCGCATGGTGCGGAACTTCAGCATGGTGAACGGTCGGCCAAGGTGCCCGATCCGGACCTGGCGATAAATGGGGCGGCCGCCGGTGGTCACGTACAGCACGGCATAGACGGCCAGCATGACGGGTCCCAACAAGCCTAGCAGCGCCAGGGCGCCTGCGACGTCCAGCGCCCGTTTCGCCTGCTGGTAGCCAACGGAACGGTTCCCCTCCGGGGCGACGAACTCCCGGCCTTCCACAAGTCGGCGGATGGCAAGCGGAACCGATTGTGCGGGAACTGGGCGGATGCGCCGGATATGCGTCTTTGGAGGGCGGCCCTGGTGCGTATTGCCTCGCTGCGACGGGCCAGCCAATGGCGAAAGAAGACCAAATACCGGTTCCGGTGCGAGAGTGGCGACCTGACTGACCATGATAGCTTCCCCTTGTGAGCGTTTGTACGGATCGAAGAAAGCAAACCGCGCGCCTCAGGCCATTGCAGGCGGGGGACGCATTACCGGTGTCCCGTAAGTCTTTGCCGTGGAATAGGTTATGGCCGCGCAGGCCGTCGGGGACCTTGCGCGGCATGTTTCTGGGCGTTTCGCGTGTTGACAAAACGCAACGACGCTTGCTCCATCGCTGCAACGTTGTCAGACGTGTTTGAAGGGGGCTGGCGGCGAGCCAAGAGGTAGGGTGGGTGGTTCCGGATGTCTCAGCATCCGGGTTCACCCACGCGCCAGGCAATTCAGCACCTAGAAACGGGAAAGCCAATGCTGTTCCGCGGAACTACCTTGACGGGACAGGCAACCTGACGGAGAATGCCGGGCAGGTGCAAACATTGCACCCTGACCGCAAGAACAGCAGAAGCAAGTCATTTGGAGCACCATGACAGCGATTCACGTTGGCGACCGGGCCCCGGAGTTTTCGGTGACGGCGCACACCGGCGAGCCGATCCGTCTGAGCGACTTTCGCAACGACAAGGTCGTCGTGCTGTTCTTCTACCCGCGGGACGGCACGCCGGTCTGCACCAAGGAGGCTTGTGCATTCCGCGACCATTACGAACAGTTTGTCGAAGCCGGCGCCCAGGTGATCGGTGTGAGCAGCAGCAGCGAGGGAAGCCACCAGACGTTCGCAGCCCTGCACAGCTTGCCTTTCCCGCTCATTAGCGACCGCGACGGCTCCTTGCGCAAGGCATTCGGCGTACCAAAGACGTTGGGATTCCTACCAGGCCGCGTGACTTACGTGATCGACCAGCAGGGAATCGTCCGCATGGCATTCAGCGCCCAAATGACAGCCGACCGACACGTCACCGAAGCCCTCGACATGGTCCGGCAGCTAGTTGCTAGTTGCTAGTTGCTAGTTGCTAGTTGCTAGTTGCTAGTTGCTAGTTGCTAGTTGCTAGTTGCTAGTTGCTAGGTGCTAGTTGCAGCCATTTGTAGCTTGCACAGCAAGCAGTTGCATTGGCTTTTTTGTACGGTAATTTGCGGTTAACGTGTCATTA
>JAVEUP010000063.1:0-37755 GCA_034005525.1 Thermoguttaceae bacterium
CCGATCTGCATATAGTGCGTCTGCGGCAAAGTCCAGGGGCAGCGAGGGTCGCAGCCGAACAGCGCACGGCCGATGGGACCGTAACAGCACGCCGCCTCTTCCGACGGTCGGCAAGAGGCGGCGGGCGCGCAGCCGTATCCAGGGTAGGCGTCCGACTGCGGCGCGCGTGTATCGCTGGGCGAGGGCGCTGCGGCGTCTTCGGCCAGGTAATAGTCCAGGCTGTCGTAGGTGTATCCGCTCTGCTGGACCGACAGAGGCTGATACAATTCAGCCGCGTCGGCCCCGGGATACCAGGAGGTGCCAACGTGGGCCGCCAGTAACGCCACGCCGGCCAGTTGCATGATCCTCATTGTCTCAAACTCCACTGCGGGGAAGGTGGTAGGGGCTCGCTAGACGCAAATGGGTAAGAGTTGCCAAACGCAGTCATCTGCGCGCAGCCAACCACCAGTGCCTCTGTGGCCCGTTACCCAGCTTTGCATCCTTACCTATCGGTCCAACCGTCACAGGCCATTCACACGAAACGAGGCCAAAAATCGTCGGTTTGAGTCCATGCCGCCCATCGGTGAGAAGGCTTAGCGATTACGGAAATTGTGCATGCAGTTCTGGAGACAGTCCCATTCTCGTGGCAGATCGGTTGGTCGATTGGGCCGATTATCCTTTGTACCGCGAGAATCTCGGCAGTCCCCTGTGAAGGTTCCCAAGAAACGAGAGCGGGCCGCAAACCTATGGTCTGCAGCCCGCTGTTGATTCCACGAAACCGGTAGTTTCTACCGGGCAATGCCGAAGTTGAATGCGATGCCCATCAGGCCAAGATCGGCTCGCTCCAATTCGTTGGTGTACTCGAGATAGTGGCTTGCGTTCGACCAGATCTGCCCTTCCCAAAGGCATTGGACAAAGCCGGTGGTACCGTATCCGAGTTGCCGGGCGTACTCAGCACCAAGCTGGATTTCCCCGACGGCAACCACGCTGTCCACCTTCCCGGCGTCAGGGCCGAAGGGAAGGCCAGGATGATCGAACGCGCCATCGCCGAACAGCACCGAGCCGCGGGCGTTGGCGACCAGCGAGAGCCCAGTCCCGATGATCGGCCGTTTGAGTTCCGCAAATATGGTCGGGCCGACGCCTTCGAAGCGGCTGGTGATTGTTGAGGGTGCGGCTGATCCAAACTGTAGTGTGGTGTTTCGCTTCACCCCGCCGGCACGGATGCCTGCTCCGGCATTCACGTCCCAACAGCCGAGTTCGATCTGTTGCATGAAGTCGATATCGACCGCATAGACATCCAGGAAATTACGTCCCTCGCTCTGTTGGCCCTGACCCGGCCAGTCCTCGAAGACACCTGTTCCAGCCTTCAGTTCATGCTGGTACTGGAACCAACGGCTCCGCACGCCGAAGCCCGACTCGCCAACGTAGCCAAGCCAGACACGAGGGCTGATTTCGAAATCGTTGCTGGGTGTCATCGAACTGCCGGACACCGCCGCATGCATCCATTGATCATATCCACCGCCGTACGCCCTCAAAAAAAGGACGTCGAATCCGCCGACAAGTCCACCGCTGGACTCGAAGGCCTGTCCGGCGCCGGCGTACACCTGCCCCTGAGCCACTGCCGTACCGGCGAGGCACAGGCACGTCACCATGACGCACGAAATTACGCTTTTGCATTTCATACAAGCTCTCCCACCATGTGTTTTGTTGCTGCGAGTCCTTCCACAGGCCCCCTTACGCAGATTCGGATTCTGGGAACGATGATCATTATATCGATTGGCCGAAATCGGCTATTTCCCGCAGGTTGCGCCGGCACAGAATTCCGCAGTGTCCTAAGCTTCCCTTTTTGCCAAGACGCACTGCCTGTAACACAAGTGGTTGAGTTTACCGGTTAGGGAAACTCTGTTGGCGTGAATCCCGGCGAGCGGGGGCCGTGAGGCCCCTGTCTCTGTGAGATATCTCGCAGTTCAGGGCCTTCTTGACGCCGAAAAAGGTATTAGGACTGCGTTACCGCCCTCTGACGCTGCGCCACCTGGCCCAGGCGGGTTCCAGCAAGGCGGCCACTCGTGATCGCCCAACCGATGTGCAGACCGTGTCCCCAGAGCACCATGCCACCAAGGCCGTTCTGGCCGACTGCATACAAGCCGGGAATCGGTTGGTCGCCGGCGTCAAGTACCTGCATTTGATCGTTGATCGCCGCGCCGCCCTCGGTGGTGGTGAAGTAGGCTTTCACGGGCCCGAGCAGCACCCAGCGGTTGCCGGCCAAGGGCACAGGCTGGTCGGCGCGTTGGAACGGATCGGCTCCCCGGCCGGTCGCGAAGACGTTGTATTGCTCGATGGTCCGCTGCACCTCGCCCACCGGAAGCACCCGGGCGTCGGCAACCTCGGCCACCGTGTTGCCGACAATGGACACGTCGGGCCGCAACCGCAGGTAGTCGTTGACGTAGGCATACGCGATTTCCGGCGCCGTCGAAATGAAGTGCGGCCAGGCACTGTACCGCTCGCATAGCCGCTGGTCCATGAGGATGTACGCAATCTTGCCGGTCTGGTCGGCCACGGCAACCTCGCGCGCGGGCGATTGAAGCTCGTTGCAGAATCGCCGCCCCTGACGATTGAGCATGATCGCGCCGTCCGCCAGAATGGCATCGTCGGGATGTTGCCAGGTGACCAGCAGCCGTTTGATCATCCAGTGGACCACTCGCTTCGGAACAAGCGGCATCATCATGCCCATCACGCGCATCGCCAGCCCCTTCGACGGCAGAAGCTGCTCGAACCCGTCACGCGCACGGGGCACAAAACGCAACTCGGGGCCGTAAGTGATTTCCATGTTGACCAACTTTGCCCCGGCCTGCTCGGCCAGTCGGTGGCCGTCGCCCAGCGCGTGCGGGTTGATGCCTTCGATGGCAGTGAACTCGGGCCCGCGGTACCGGGCGATGATGTCGGGCGCGTTGGCGTAGTCGCCGGCCGCCAGGACAACGCCCACTCGGGCATGGAACGTGGAAGGCTGCCGCTCGACGTTGGCGACCACGCCGGTTACGCGTCCGTCCTCGAGCACAAGCTGTTCCGCCGGCGCGCTGCAAAGGACGGTCCCGCCGGCCCGCAACAGCCCCAACTGAAACGCAGCGATGTAGGCTTTCGCATTGGGCACGACGTTGTGCATGCGCGGCACGCGGTTGGGCGGTTCCGGGCTGGGGCCGTAGAAACTCAGCCCGAGGGTACCCATCCAATCGAGTGTCTCGGCACCGTGGTCGAAGAAGAACCGGCGCAGCTCGCGGTTGTTCTTCGCCTGGTAGGCGGGTGGGCCGAACTTCGCCGCGTCCTCTTCATGGTCGTCGGGGTTATCGTCGATCCCGGCCTTTCGCTGAAGCGCGGTCCGGTTGGCCGTAAACGAGCCGATGGCCAGCCCCGTTGCCCCACCCAGCTTCGGCTGCTTCTCCAGAAGCAGCACGTCGGCGCCATGTTGCGCCGCCGCCATGGCACACGCCAGGCCGCTTCCGCCGCCGCCGACAACGATGACGTCAAACTGCGTCTTCACCTTTTACTCCGTAGAACGGTCATTCCGGTAGTCTTGCTCATAATATCGCATCATCCGACTCAATGGATAGCACGCACGCGCAAAAGTTTTGTGATTTTGCGCAAGGCACACTGGATTGGATTGTGGCTCACGAAAGCCAGTGCACGACAGAAGCTTACTGGGAGCGGGAGACGTGGGATAGGCTTCCAGCCTGTCTTTTCCGCCGACAGGCTGAAAGCCTGTCCCACGTAATCCGCTCCCGAATTGTCTTGCACCACCATACCATGTCGGGAGACCGGTTTCCGTGCTCCGCCGCCATCCGAAGCCATCTGATATCTTCAGGTTCGGGCTCCAGGCCCAACTCGAAGGTCTTGACCAGCAGATTCGTAATGATGCAGGTTTCCACGCCAACCACGATGGGATATTATAAGCCTTTGCGCTGTTCCGCGCCGCGTACGGCGGCTACAATGCACAACACGCCTGGAATCCCTCGCCGCTTGTGAGTGGCCGGGATGAGTTACCACCCGTGGAAGTGACCTGGCATGACGGCCGCGGCTGCCCTGCAGCAGTCCGGGAGTTGTTGGGCTTTGAGTCGGGCCCCGGGGTGCTGTTTGTCGGCGATAAAGGGATACTGCTGGCAAACTATTGCGGTTTGCACGGGAAATGAGCCGAGACCGACCAAAGGGAGGCCGGAAATTGGCCAAACACATTTGCTTGGCCGGGCTATTCTCCATGCGAAGATCAATAAACTGAGCGGAAGCTGCTTCCAGAAAGAGAATTCGCCGACTACCAGCCGCCGGAGCCGACCATCCCCGACTCCATCGGCTGGCAGCGCAAAGAATGGATCGAAGCGTGCAAGGGAAATGGGCAGGCACTTTGCCCCTTCGATTACGGGGGGCCGCTGACTGAAGTGGTCCTGCTGAGGAATATCGCCTATCGGACGGGCAAGGCGCTCCAGTGGGACACCGCGAGGATGACGTTCCCCAATTGCCCTGAAGCCGACCAGTACCTGCGGCAAGAGTACCGTCCGGAATGGCGACTTGGATGAGGATGCGGCGGCGAGCACAACGGCTGTTCCTTTCGACGCCGGCGGACTTGCCCGGTTCTGACAACCAGTAGCAGGAGTTAACGATGTGGCGAGGACTGATTGCATTTGTTGTGGTTGCGCTGGGTACCGTCATGATCGCTCCGTGGGGAGCCGCAACGGATAACCAAGCCGCCGACGCACCAGCGCTCGGGGATTCGGCTGGCGGGGTTTCTTTCCGAACCGTGCGCGATTTCGGGGCCGTCGGAGACGGAGTGGCCGACGACACAGCCGCTGTCCAGCGGGCGGTCGATTCGGGCCGGGGCGACATCCTTTTCTCGCGCGGCGTCTATCGCCTCACCCGGCCTGTCGAAATCGATTTGAAGGAATCGGGGCCGGTCGGTCTGGCGGGAACCGGCCCGGCCAAGATCGTCATGGCCGGGCCCGGGCCGGCATTTCGCATTCGCGGCACCCATCTCGGCACCGCCGATCCACACACCGTTCAGCCCGGCGTCTGGCAGCGGGAACGTGCGCCCATGGCCGACGGACTGGAGATCGTCGGCGAGCACGAGGAGGCCGTCGGCATTGAAGCTTCCGGAACCATGCAGCTTACGCTCACTCGGCTGACGATCCGCCGCGTCCTCCATGCGGTCCATCTGGTGAAGCGCAATCGGAATGTCACCGTGGCAAACTGCCACTTCTACGAGAACCGAGGCGTCGGATTGTACCTCGACCACGTCGACCTGCACCAAATTAACGTCAGCGCCTGCCACATCAGCTATAACCGGGGCGGCGGCATTGTGGTGCGCGGCGGGGGGTTGTGCAACCTCCAGGTAGCCGGATGCGACTTGGAGAGCAACATGGCCGCCGAAGGCCCGCCCACCGCGAATATTCTCATTGACATGCACGGCGGCTATGCCGCCGAAATAGCCATTACCGGCTGCACCATCCAACACAATCCCAACGGGCCCGACTCCGCCAACATCCGAGTTATCGGTGACGACCAACGCGCCGACTTCTTGGGGCACGTCACGATCATGGCGAACATACTCAGCGACGTGCAGGTTAACATCGATCTCCGCCGTCTGCGCGGCGTTACCGTTGTCGGCAACACGTTTGGTCCGGGGTTTCAATACGACCTCCGGGCCGTCGATTGCTCGAATCTGGTCCTTTCGGCGAACAATTTCGACCGGAATCCTCACTACGCCCTCGAGTTCGGCGAGGCAAAGGGCGGTATCTTGCTGGAAGACTGCCGCGACAGCACAATTACCGGACTGCACATCAACGGCGCGTATACCCATCCGGCCGCGCTGATGGTCCGCGGTGGAAAGCGATTGAATATATCGCAGTGCACCATCCTCGACAGCGAGCACGCAGGCATGCTTGTCGAAGACCTCAGCGACAGCCGGATTGCCGGCTGCATGATCCGCAACGACTCCGAGAGCACCGGCGCCTGGACCGCGTTGATAGTACGTGGCGGTGCCGGGAATCATCTTGGCGATAACCTCCTTGGCCCGGACCGGAAGGGGAGATGAACGCCTGATGAGTCTTCTGCTACAATAGACCGTTCGACAAGCCCATACGCCTAATCGTCGGCGGAAAGAAGCATCCGCGCCAACACCCTTCAATATGCAAAAGGCAACGCACCATGAACACTGAACAGGCCGAACTGAGAGTTCAACTTCACCGTGTGATCCGTATGCGTTTGGCCATGCCGATAGTGCTTTTCCTCGCACCCCTGTCGGCTGTTGCCGACGAAGGATTCGTCTTGGAAGTGATGGCCGGCCGGCACGAACGGAAGGAGGCGGTCGTCGCGTGGGAGCTTCCCCCGGCACTCGGCGATCGAGAGCATTTCGCGCTCAGCCGCGTTGGCACCGGCCAACGCATCCCCGCACAGGTCGATCGCACCGGGCCGCCGCGGCTGGTGTGGATTCTGCGCGAGACGCTTCCGGCAGGGCAGACGCGCCGCTATCGCCTTGCGCCCGCCGAGCAACCGGAGGGAGCGACTCATGCGGTGGTAATCGATAACGACGGCGAGCGTCTGACTGCCAAGGTGGGCGGCAAGCCGGTGCTGGTCTACAACAAGGCGGTGGTTCCCTCGCCGATTGCCGACCAGCCGGCCTACGCGCGCAGCGGCTACTTGCACCCGGTCTACAACCCGGCCGGTCAGGTCGTGACCGACGACTTCAATCCGGACCACGCGCATCAGCATGGAATCATGTTCGCGTGGCGGAAGATGCTGTTTGAAGGACGAGCGACCAACGCCTGGGATCAACTCGCCGGGCTGGGCCGCGTGAAGCACGTCGCGGTGGAGGCCGCTGCCGGTGGCCCGGTGTTCGGGTACTTCCGCGTTCGGCTGCGGCACGTCGACCTGACGGCGCCCGAAGGTCCCAAGCCCGCGCTCGACGAATGGTGGACGGTGAGAGTCTACAATCTCTGTGAACACTTCCTCTTCGACATCGACTCGTCGCAAGCCTGTGCCAGCGGCAGCCCGGTCACTGTCGAGGAGTGCCACTATGGCGGCATGACGATTCGAGGCAGCCGGGCATGGTTCCCGCAGGGCCAAAAACCCTTTGACTACCTGACGAGCGAAGGAAAAGGAAAGGCCGACGGCAACCAGAGCCGTCCGCGGTGGGTGGATCTGTTCGGGCCGATCAATGAAGAAACGACCGGTGTGGCAATCCTGAATCATCCCGGGAATTTCCGCTTCCCACAGCCCGTGCGGTTGCATCCCACCATGCCTTACTTCTGCTTCAATCCAGCGTCAACCGGTTCATTCACCATCGAACCGGTCAAGCCGTACGTATCGCGCTACCGATATGTCGTCCATCAGGGGGCAGTAGACGTCCAGCGTGGTGACCGGTTCTGGCACGATTACGCCCAGCCGCCGGAGGTCCGGGCAGCCGTTGCGGATGGCGGGCCTCGAAATGTCGATTGGTAACAGTTCACTGGCTGGCGGCGTGCGTAGACTTCTCCGCTGCCCCAAAAAGCGATAGCCTCCTGTGAGTGGTTGCTCTGGTTGCCTCCGCAGGCTTGCCCGAGAACTAGCGCAACCCGCAAGCCGCTCTTGGCGAGCGGCATGGAGAAGTTTTCCATAGCAGCGTTTCTCCGAAACGCTGAATGCGAGTCTCGAAGAGACTCGCCTACATGTGTGCCGATACTTGTTTCCGCCGCGCGCTTTCTTGACGGGGCCGCTGGTATCGGGTGCCTTTTGAGGCCATAATTGCGGGACGTTGCCGGAGCGTGTACTTCAGCCGGCAGGAACTCAATCTTGGGAGCCTCCACCATGATGCGGTTTGTGATCGTCTGTATACTAGCCTTGCGGGCAGCGCCAGTTGCCGCAGACAAGATGGCGCCCTTCGTCATTCCGACGCGACCGAGCCCTGATTCGCGGCTGGCCATCCCGGTCGAGCCGGTGCCGGTCGACGCACCGTGGCTGGTGGTGCGCGACGGGCACTTCGCCATCGGCGACCGCCGCGAACGCATCTGGGGGGTGAACCTCAGCTTTGCGGCCTGCTTCCCCGAACTCGAAGACGCGCCGCTGATTGCCCGCCGCATGGCCGACGCCGGCGTGAACAACGTCCGCTTTCACCACATGGATACCGCCGCGTGGCCCCGCGGGCTCCTTGACGCGAAGGACGCACTGCGACTGCATCCGGAGGCGCTTGAGCGGCTGGATCATTTCATCGACCAGCTTGCCCGGAACGGCATCCGCTCGAACATCAACCTGCACGTGGGCCGTGCGGCCAGCCGCGCGCTGGGGCTGCCGGAGTCGAACACGCGATACGACAAGATTGTCGGCATCTTCACACCCGAGCTGGTCGAGGCCCAGGAGCAGTTCGCCCGCGACCTGCTCACGCGCGTCAATCCAGTCCGGGGAGTCCGTTATGCCGACGATCCAGCGGTTGCGTTCGTCGAAATCACCAACGAGGACAGCCTCTTCATGTGGAGCGCCGCCCGCGACCTGCGCGAATTGCCGGACTACTACGGGGGCGTCCTCCGCAATCAGTTCAACGCCTGGCTCAAAGATCGCTACAAGACGACGGACGCGCTGCGTGCGGCTTGGGCGCAAGGCGCGGAGCCGCTCGGCGGGAATCTGCTGGCCGATCCGGCGTTCGCCATGACGCCGCCTGCCGAACGGACGGCGCCGCGTTGGCACCTCGAGCAGCATGGCGGCTGCCGGATGACCGCCACGCGGCTTGAAGACCAGACGGGCGTGCGGCTTGGTATCGAGAGTATCAACGAAACCAACTGGCACTTGATGCTCAAGCAGGCCCCGCTGAAGATCGAGGGCGGCGGGTACTACACCCTGATGTTCCGCGCCCGGGCCGATAAACCCCGATCGATCGGCTATTCCGTGGGACAGGACCGCGACCCGTGGGGCAACCTGGGGCTCTCGGGCCAGGCGGAACTGAGTACCGAATGGCGGGAGTTCCGCGCCGGTTTCGTCGCCCGGGCCGACGAAGACCGTACGAGGCTGGCCTTCTCCGTCGGCGCCGACGAAGCGTCCGTGGAACTGGCCGACGCGCGACTTCAGCCCGGCGGCCGGGAAGGACTCGGCACGGACGAATCGCTCGACCAGGGCAGCGTGGCCGTCTTCAGCCCCGGTGAGAGCGAGCCGCGCATACGTGACCGCTGGTGGTTCCTCGCCGAAACCGAAAAAGCCTACTTCAACCACATGCACCGGTTCATCCGCGATGAACTGGGCTGCAAGGCCCTGGTGACCGGCACCATTGTGTTCGGGCCCTGCGGGCTGTACGGGCAAAGCGACATGGACTTTATCGACGGGCACGCCTACTGGCAACATCCGCGGTTTCCGGGCCGGCCATGGGACCCGGGCAACTGGATCGTCAACCAGTTGGCCATAGCCGACCACCCCGAGCAGGCCACCCTGCCGCGCCTAGCCGCCGAGCGGCTTGCCGGCAAGCCGTTCACCGTGAGCGAGTACAACCACCCCGCGCCGAACGATTACCAGGCCGAGTGCATTCCCATGCTCGCCGCTTACGCCGCCGCGCAGGACTGGGACGGCATTTGGCTTTATACCTACAGCCATGAAAGCGACGTGCATCGCAGCAGGCTGAACTCGTTCTTCGACATCGACCAGAACCCGGCAAAGTGGGGTTTCATGCGGGCGGGGGCTGAAATCTTCCGCCGGGGCGCCATGCCGCCTTTGCCACAAACGCGCCGCGTCGCGCTGGCCCCGTCGGCCGAGGATACGCTGCCCGACCTGGTTCAACTGCACCGGGAACACGATCGGAATATGTTCGCGGTTGCAGCCGCACGGACGCCGCTCTCGTGGAGTGACCTGCTGCACAGTCGCCTGGCCGTTGCGCTGACGGGCGAGAGTGCGACGCTTCAGCACCCGGTAGGTCAGCCGCCGGTGCTTTCGTGGCAGGTGGAGGAAGGACAGGGAATCTTCACGGTATCGGCCGACGGCGCACGGGTGCTGGTGGGCCATCGCGGCGCCGAAGGCGCAGGCATTGCGCTGGCGGGACCGGAGTTTGCGGCCGTCACGGTAACGTCGCTCGACGGCCGACCGCTCGAAGCGTCCCAGTCGGTGCTGATTGCCGCCTGCGGCCGGGCGGAAAACGTCGGCATGGTATTCTCCGAGGACCGCAGCACGGTCGGCCGCAACTGGGGCGAGCCGCCGGTCCGTATTGAGCCGGTGAGCGCTTCGATTGCGCTGCCGCGCGGCTCGTGGCGATGCCACGCCCTGAAACCGGACGGCACGCCGGGAGAACAGGTGCCAATCCGCGCGAAGGCCGGCGAGTTGCCCAACGTCGATCTGCACCCGAAACATGCCACCATGTGGTACTTGCTGGAGCGAGAGTGACAGGACAGGTGATAACCATGAACGATCCGCTGTTTTCCGTAAAGGACCAGGTTGTGCTGGTATCCGGCGCAAGCCGGGGCATCGGCAAGGCGATTGCCAAGGGCTTTGCCGACCGTGAGGCGAATGTGATTGTGACCGGCCGCGTGCAGGAAACCATCGCGCAGACCGCCGCTGAACTGGCCGGCGATCGGGGCAACGTCTATCCAAGAGTCTGCGACGTGGCCGACCCGGCGGCCGTCGGCAAGCTGGTCGAGGAGATTGCCGCCGAGTTCGGCCGAATCGACACGCTGATCAACTGCGCGGGCGTGAACAAGCGGATGCGGGTGGAAGACTACGACGTAGCCACCTACGATTTCATCACGAACGTGAACATCCGCGGGGCGTTCTTCCTGGCGCAGGCGTGCGGCCGGCAGATGATCAAGCAGGGTAAAGGCTCGATCGTCAATATCGACTCGATCAACAGCCAGCGCCCCTTGAACCGGGTCGCGCCGTATGCCATGAGCAAGGGCGCCATGAAAGAGATGACCCGCTGCCTTGCCATGGAGTGGGGCCCGCACGGCGTGCGCGTGAACTCGCTGGGGCCCGGCTTCACCTTGACCAGCTTGACCCGCCCGCTGTGGGAGAGCGACAAGGCCCTGGACGCTTGGCGCGACGCCAATACGCCGTTGCGGCGGATCGGATATCCGGAAGACATGGTCGGCACGGCCATCTTCCTCGCCTCGGATGCCTCGGCGTACGTGACCGGCCAGATCATCTACGTCGACGGCGGTACGACTTGCGGATTGTTCTGGCCGATTACGGTAAACAAAGAACCTTGACACAAATGCAGATCGAAGCTCTCAAAATGCCGGAAATCTCCCGTTTTCTTGGTGTCGTCATCTACATGCTCTATGACGATCACCGTCCTCCGCACTTCCACGCGGAGTACGGCGAGTATAGAATATCGGTAGAGATCAACTCGGGAGTCGTCGAAGGGAAGTTCCCACGGCGCGCGTTGAATGCCGTGCTGGAGTGGTACGCCATTCACAAGGAAAGCCTTCTGGAGGATTGGACGCTGGCCGAACAGCACAAGCCGTTAAGGAATATCCCCCCGTTGGAGTAGTGCTATGCTTGAGGTCATCGAAGCAAAATACGTTGACGGCTACAGGATCCATCTGGTTCTCAATGACGGCACCGTGGGAGCCGTAGACCTTGAGGACTCGCTGTGGGGCGAGGTCTTTGAGCCGCTGCGCGATCTGCGCGAGTTTCGACGATTCACCGTGTCACCGGAACTGCACACGCTCACTTGGCCCAACAATGCCGATTTTGCCCCAGAGCATCTTCGGCGAAAGCTGATCGAACAGCGCCTCCAGGCTGAGTCCGGAATCCCTGCTTCTTAGCTCTGCGGCCCGCTGGGCAGCAGCAGAAGGCCCTCGTGTCGAGAACCTGTCATACGAAGAGACAACAATGTTTGACGGATTTCAGCAAGCCTTCGAGGCGTTCCGGAAGGCAGGGATCGAGGATCCGCTGTCGGAGACGCTGCGCCTGTTCGACGTGCTTTCCGGCGGCGCCCTGCGCATGGCCCATGCCAACGCCTTGACGCAGGAGGAACTCGAAGCACTCGTCGCCAAACGCCGGGAAGGCGTGCCCTTGGAGTACATCCTGGGCAAAGCCGTCTTCATGGGGCTGCAACTCGACTGCTCGCCCGGGGCCCTCATCCCCCGTGCGGAAACCGAGCTGCTCGCCCGAACCACCCTGGATTTGATCCAGGCGAGGCAAACCGACCAGTCGCGGTTGACGGCGGTTGATATGGGCACGGGCAGCGGCAACATTGCCGTGGCGCTGGCCGTGCACACACAAGACGTCGACGTGTTGGCCTGCGACGTCAGCCCCGAGGCGGTCGACCTGGCACGACGCCAGGTAGCGAAGTTCAAGCTGCAAGACCGTATCTCGCTTTTCTGTGGCGATCTGTACGAGCCGCTGCTGGCGGCAGGCTATCAGGGTCAGGTTGACCTTGTGGTATGCAACCCGCCGTATCTGCCCACCAGCACCTTGGCCCAGCTCGCTCGCGAAATCGTCGAGCATGAGCCGGTCGTCGCGTTGGACGCCGGGCCGTACGGGATCAACATCTTCCGCAGGCTCATTGCCGGCGCAGCCGAGGTGCTAAAACCCGACGGCGTTCTAGTGTTCGAAATCGGGGCTGGGCAGGAGAAGCTTGTTGCCCGGTTGCTGGAAGGCTGCGGAGCCTATCCGCAGATCGCGTATCACCACGACGCCGCCGGCCAGGTGCGGGTTGTCAGCGCCGCACGCTCCCTTGCCCGGCAGTGCGAGCACGGATAGGATATTTACGGAGCCATGACTGCAAGTATTCAAGGACAGGGCTGCAGGACTTCCTTCCCCATCCACGCCCGCAGCGCCTCGGGCACAACGACCGTGCCGTCGGCCTGCTGATGGTTTTCCAGCAGGGCGATGAGCGCGCGGCTGATGGCAATGGCGGTGCCGTTGAGCGTGTGGGCCAGGTGCGTGCCCTTCTCGCCTTTGACGCGGTAGCGGATGCCCAGCCGCCGGGCCTGGTAGTCGGTGCAGTTGCTCGTGCTGGTGACCTCGCCGAACTCGCCGCGGCCGGGCATCCAGGCCTCCAGGTCGTACTTGCGGTAGGCCGGGCCGCCGAGGTCGCCCGTGGCCGTGTCGACCACGCGGTAGGGAATATCCAAGCCGTCGAACAGCCGGCACTCCAACTCGCGAAGGTGCTCGAGCATGGCGTCGCTATCCTCGGGCAGGGTGAAGGCGAACATCTCGACCTTGGTGAACTGGTGGACGCGGTACAGCCCGCGCGTGGCCCGCCCGTGCGCGCCCGCTTCGGTGCGGAAGCAGTGGCTGATGCCGCATAGCTTGATGGGCAACTCAGCGGCGTCGATGGTCTGCCCGGCCAGCAGGCCGCCCAGGGGAATCTCGGCGGTGGCCACGAGGCTCAGGTCGCTGTCTTCGATGCTGTAGATTTGCGTTTCCGGCCCGCGGGGAATGTAACCGGTCCCTTCGAGCACGTCGTTGCGCGCCAGGTCCGGCGTGGTCATGGGCGTGAACCCTTCGGCCAGCAGCATTCCAACCGCATACCGCTGCAAGGCGAGTTCCAACAGGACGGCATCGCCCTTGAGGAAGTAGAAGCCGTGCCCTGCCACGCGGGCGCCGGCCTCGAAGTCGACCATGTCGAGCTTTTCCATCAGCTCCACGTGGTCCAGCGGCCGGAAGTCGAAGGTTCGCGGCGCGGTCTTTCCGCGGGCGACTTCCCGGTTCTTCGTGTCGTCTTCACCGATTGGGGCGGCGGGGTGTGAAAGGTTGGGAATGGCGCGGTGGATGGCGTCGATCTCGGCGGCCAGGCCGTCGAGCTGCTCGCGAAGTTGGTTGGTCTTTTCCCGGAGCCGGCGCCCTTGCTCCTTGTGCTGCTCGCGCTCTGCGGCGTCCTTGGCCTTGCCGATCGACTTCGACACGTCGTTCGCCTGCCGGTTCAGGTCTTCAACCTGCACTTGCAACTCGCGCCGTTGGGTTTCGAGGGCCACGAACCGGTCCACGTCGGCCTGGGCGTTCCGGTTCACACAGTTTGCCTTGACAAGGGCGGCGTTCTCCAAGATGAATTTTCGGTCGAGCATGATATGGGTTTCCGTGGGATAAGCTTCCAGCTTGTCATTCCGTGTGGGATAAGCTTCCAGCTTGTCGTCTAGGTCAGGTGGGATAACCTTCCAGCTTGTCAGGTCCTCTTGGTGAAACAAGCCGCCGGTCAGGCAAAAATGACAAGCTGGAAGCTTATTCCACGTTCCTCACAGGGATTTGTGCGAGTTCTTGCCAAAGCCGGGCGCTGGCCCGGATGCCTTGGTGAAAATCGGCCAGCGAGATCTTCTCGTCGGGAGCGTGAGTATTATCGTCATTCTGGCCCCAACCCAACAGGAGGACGTCGGCGCGAAGTGTCTCGTGCAGCGTTGTCACGATGGGAATGGAGCCGCCTTCGCGCGTGAAGACCGGCCGGCGGCCAAAGGCATGCTCGATGGCCCGGGCCGCGGCGTCGACATACGGGCTTTCCAGCGATACGAGCAGCCCGGGCGAGCCGTGCAGGTCGATCAGCTCCATTTCGATGCCCGGCGGACATAGCTCGGTCAACAGCCATTTCAAGCCATTAGTGATCTTATGCGGCGACTGGTCGGGCACAAGGCGGAAGCTGATCTTCGCTCCGGCCGTCGCAGGCAGGACCGTCTTCGCGCCTTCGCCCTGGTAGCCCGACCACAGGCCGCATACGTCGCATGAGGGCCGCGCCCATCGCCGTTCGAGCAGGGTGTAGCCCTCCTCGCCCCAAGCGCCGGCCACGCCCACTTGCAGCAAATACTCAGTTTCTTCGAAAGGAAGCTCGGCCAACAGGCGCCGTTCGCGGTCGGTCATCGGCACCACGTCATCGTAGAAGCCCGGAATCTGCACCCGGCCGCGATCGTCGACCATGCCGGCCAGTACTTTGGCCAGTGCATTGGCCGGGTTGGTGACCGAGCCGCCGAACGAGCCGGAATGCAGGTCGCGGTTCGGGCCGGTCACGTGAAGTTCGTAGTAGGCGATGCCGCGCAGTCCATAGCAGATGGCCGGCACGCCCGGGGCGAACTGGGCGCCGTCGCTGATGACCACGCAATCGGCTGCCAGGCTATCGGCATGATCGGCCAGGTATTTCTCGAGGGCGAGGCTCCCGACTTCTTCCTCGCCCTCAATCACGTACTTCACGTTCAGCGGCAGCCCACCGCGGCACTCGAGCCACGCCTCCGCGCTGAGTACGTGCGTGAGCATCTGGCCCTTATCGTCGGTCGCGCCTCGGGCGTACAGGTTGCCGCCGCGCCGGGTCGGCTCGAACGGAGGCGTGGTCCACTTCTCGATCGGCTCGGCCGGCTGGACGTCGTAATGGCCGTATACCAGTACGGTGGGTGCATTCGCCACCCGCGGCGACTCGGCAATCACCAGCGGATGCCCGCCGGTGGCAAGCACTTCCGAAGAAAACCCCAGCCGCCGGAACCGGTCGGCCAGCCACTCGGCCGCCTGCCGCACGTCGGTCCGATGTTCCGGTTGCGCGCTGACGCTCGGAATGCGCAGCAGGTCGCACAGGTCGTCCTCGAACCGCCCGGCATGGGAGGCGAGATATTGGTCAATATCGGTCATAAGTCTTTCTAATGCTGGATTAGCGTTGTAGGGTGGGTGGTTCCGGCTGTCTCAGCAGCCTTACTTCACCCAGCCTACACAACGCAACAGCCGGTTGCCTGGGACGCAAACACGTTAGTATAATCACTTTAGCGGGTCGAGCCATTGGGGAGCCCGTCTCAACAGAGGCAGGGGCTATGAACGAACAAGTGGGAAACGCCGTCATCGAGCCCTTGGCCGAAACCGCCCGGCGACTGCGGGAGCGGCAGGATGCTCGCCCGAAGCGGCAACCCCGCTATAATGTCATCCTGTGGAACGACGACGACCACAGCTACGCCTACGTGATCGTGATGTTGATGGAGCTGTTTGGCCACCCGCCCGAAAAGGGGTATCAAATGGCCAAGGAGGTCGATACGACCGGCCGCGTGATCGTACTGACCACGACCAGGGAACACGCCGAACTGAAACGCGACCAAATCCACGCCTACGGAAAGGACGCCGGGATTGCCAATTGCCAGGGATCCATGTGGGCGACCATCGAACCCGTCCCGGGCGACGACGAGTAGGCACCGCGAGCCGAGATAGGTAGGGTGGGTCAAACAAACCGCTTCTTTGGTGGGCCATCGGTCGTCACTGCCGGCGTGCTTCCAGGCAAGCGGGCTGCAAGTCAGGTTGATTGAGGCTTGTGCGGGCCCACCAACGATGTACGCGACCTTGTCCCATCCTACGTAGATGAATATTACGGGTTAGGTCCCGTGCTGGAAGAACATGCCCACGCTCAAAACGGTCACGCTCGGCTGCAAGGTCAACCAGTACGAAACGGAGTTGCTGCGCGAGGGGTTCTTGCGGCTGGGCTATCGCGATGCGGCTTCCGGCGAACAGGCCGACTTGTGCGTGGTGAACACGTGCACGGTCACCGCCCGCGGCGATGCCAAAAGCCGCAAGGCCATCCGGCAACTTGCCCGCGAGAACCCGCACTCCGAGATCATCGTCACCGGCTGCTATGCCACCCGCGCCGCCGAGGAAGTGTCCCGGATGCCCGGCGTGGTTGAGGTCATTGTCGACAAGGCCACCCTGCCGGACATGTTTGCCCACCGCGGGCTCATCGATGTGCCCACGGGCATCACCGGTTTTGGAACTCGGCATCGGGCTTACGTCAAGGTGCAGGACGGCTGCCGCATGCCGTGCAGCTACTGCATCATTCCGCAGGTCCGACCAGTACTGCGCAGCCGGCCGGTCGAGCATGTGGTCGGCGAGGTCCGCCGGCTGATCGAAGGCGGCGGAACCTTTGACGGGGGACTGTCCCCTTCGCATGGACAAGCTGGCCATCGGGAAATCGTTCTGACCGGCATTCATCTGGGCCACTACGGCGTCGACCTGCCGCCGCCTGCCCCCAGCCTGGCCGACCTGGTGCGCCGGCTTGCCGAGTTGCCCGGCGAGTTCCGCATCCGGCTTTCCAGCCTGGACGCCGCGGAAGTGAACGACCGGCTGATTGACGTGCTGGTCGAGTTCCCGTCACGAATATGCCCGCACTTGCACCTGTCGCTCCAGAGCGGGTCCGACGCCGTGTTGCGCCGCATGTGCCGGCGCGACATGATCGCCGGATTCATCGACCGTTGCAGCTACCTTTACGACCGGCTCGACCGTCCGGCGATTACGACTGACCTGATTGTCGGCTTTCCCGGCGAGACGGACGCCGACTTCGCCGCGACGTGCCGGGTGGTTGAGCGGATCGGCTTCGCGAAGGTCCATGTCTTCCGTTTCAGCCCTCGCCAGGGCACCCCCGCCGCCGCCATGCCCGACCAAGTCCCCGACGCCGTCAAACGCCACCGCATGACCGAGTTGGATGCCTTGGCGAACCGGATTCGGCAGCAGTATCTCAACAGCCTGATCGGCCGCCCGCTGGAAGTTCTTATCGAAACGCCCCTCGACGCCCAGCCCGACCGCTGGTTGGGCACGGCCGAACGTTACGTTCCAGTTGAAGTACCCGCCACCGAGCAGCACGAGGGGCGGTTCATGGTGGCAGCACCGCTGCGAGTTGCAGGAGACAGGCTCGTTGCGTTGGCGGGAAGGGTTGCTCCCGTGCCAGTGAAGAAGGAAGCGGGGTAACCGCCCACAGTGCAACGGCGCCGGCACTCTGTTCGGCTGCATGCAAGGGGCCGGCCCCCCCGTGAGCAGTTGTCCATTACGCTTCCTCAGGCTGCTCTTGTTCGGGAATATAGAGCAGCCTCCCGCAGGTCTTGCAGAATATCGGGTATCCGAGCAGGATCTGGTTGCACGCGTTCAGCGGCACTCCGGTGTAGCAGCCGAGGCAGGTCTGGTTTTCCACGGCAGCCAGGGCGTCTTCGCCTCGCTGGCGGACCACGCGCTGGTAAAGCTCCTTGGCGTCGGCCGGCAGGGCAACTTCCGTCTCGCTCAGATCGGCTTCAAGGCGGGTGATGTCGGCTTCGACCAGCGGCATTTCCCGCTCCACGTCGCTGTGCGTCTGCCCGGCCTTCTCGCGCGCCTTCTCAAGCGAGGCTTCGGCCTCGGCAATCCTTGGATGCATCGCGTCGATCCTCTCGAACGCTTCGAGAATCTCGTCGGCCAGCACGCTGTTGGCCATTTCCACGGCGGCAATCTGTTCCTTCAGGGTTTGGTACTCCTTGTTGCTCGACGCCATGTTGAGCTTCCGGCGGAGGTCCTCGATTCTGGCCTCGGCGGCCTTCAGGTCAAGTTGCTTCTTGTCGGCGGCTACGCGCATGGCCTTTTCCTCGGCCTGAACGGTGGCCAGAAGCTGCTCCTGGTGGGCCACGTGCGCGTCGGCGTTGCGAAGTTGCCGCGGCCCGCGGGCCCGGCGTTCGCGCAGGTCGGCTAATTGCCGGTGAATACGGTGCAGCGTGCGAAGCACGCCAGCGTTGACACTGTCTTTTTGGGAAAATCGAGTCATGGATGCTGTCCTATGGAACGAATGTTGGATGTGTCGATTGGGGCGCCCGCGAGCGAAAGGAGACAGGCCCACTCCCGCAACGCAACGTGCGAGCGATCGGTTCCCTCGCCGCAGTGCCGCACAGACTGGGACAGCCTGCTTCGGCGGTTGACGCCAGGATACGAAAAAAGCCGCCGGTCCTGTGACCGGCGGCTTGGTTGGCTCGCCCTGAGGATTGGCGGTCAGCCCGCCACGCGCTCCACGAAGCCTGCCAACTGCTGGCTGCGGACCGGGTGCTGGAGCTTCTTGACCGCCTTGGCTTCGATTTGGCGGACTCGCTCCCGGGTGACCTTGAAGATGCGGCCCACCTCTTCGAGGGTATACGTATACCCGTCGCTAAGGCCATAGCGCAGCCGGATAATCTCACGCTCGCGGTACGTGAGCGTCTTAAGCAAGGCTTCGATCTTGTCGCGTAACAGTCCATTCCCAGCGGCCCGGTCCGGGCGGGGTAGCTCGTTGTCTTCAATGAACTCGCCGAAGCTACTATCTTCGCTTTCGCCGACCGGTCGGTCAAGGCTCACCGGATGGCGGCCCATGCTCAGCACTCGGTGGGTCTCGTCCATCGACAGGTCGGCCGCGTACGCGGTCTCCTCAATGGTAGGTTCGCGCCCCATCTCCTGTTGAAGCCGCTTCGCCGTACTGCGCAGCTTACCCAAAACATCGATCATGTGAACCGGTATGCGAATGGTGCGGGCCTGATCGGCGATGGCCCGGGTAATCGCCTGGCGGATCCACCACGTGGCATAGGTGGAGAACTTGTAGCCGCGACGATACTCGTACTTGTCCACAGCCCGCATCAAGCCCGTGTTGCCCTCCTGAATCAGGTCCAGGAAGCTCAAGCCCCGGTTGCGGTACTTCTTGGCGATCGACACCACCAACCGGAGGTTGCCGCCGGACAGTTCGCGTTTGGCCTCCTCATAGTCCTGATACTGCCGGCGGATCATCTCGCAACGGAGGCTGAGGCTCTCCGGCGTCTCCTGCGTTGCCGTCATGAGGCTGTGCAACTCGCGCAGGAGGTTATTGCGTTTCGTGCGGGTGGCCGGGTTGTCGATCATGTGGCGCAGCCGCGACCGCAAATCGGTCATGCGACGGGAGGCCTCCTCGATTTGGCGCATGACGGCCTGGATTCGCCGCGTGCGCATGCTCAGTTCCTCGGCCAGGACAAGCATCTTCCGGCGGCGGCGGAGAAAACGCTTGCGCACCTCCACCCGCTCCTCGGCCGTAGTGCGGCGGCTGATCAGGCGGCGGAAGTCGCGACGGTTTCCGTCCTCCAAGTGATGCAATACCGGCAGGTTCAAAGGCATCCGCGATTGAATGAGCGGCTTGGTCAACCGCTCGGTCAACGAGACCTTGATGGTCCGGTCGAAGGGCAGCGTCCCCTTGTGCACCTTGGTCAGAACGCCGATGGTCATGCGCATGGCCATGGCGCACCCGAGCACGGATCGCCGGAATCGCTTGCGGGTAACTTCAATCTTCTTGGCCAGCGCGATTTCCTGCGCCCGCGAAAGCAACGGAATTTCTGCCATCTGGCCTAGATACAACCGGATCGGATCGCTCGACCACTTGGCCACGTCGGGGGGCGGCGGCAAGGGTGAAACCTCGCCGTCGATGGGAACCTCGCCAATGCGAAGCAGTTCGGCGTCGGCCTGACGGGTGTCTTCGGCCGATCCGTCGCGGTCGAGGCGAACGTCGTAGAACTCGCCCTCGGGCGCCTCGGTCACCAAGTCAATGCCCTGCTCGTCGAGGGCGATTAGCAGATTGTCGAGCTTGTAGGCATCGACTTCCTCGTCGGGCAAGTAGGCGTTCACCTCGTCGTAGGTGAGGTAGCCTTGAGCCCTGCCCTTGAATACCAACTCCTGAAGGTCCTTGTCGAATAGGTCCACCGCGATGCTCCTTTCGCGCCGATTCCGGCGCACTGGGTCCTTGAAGGATGCGATCGCCCGGTCAGAACCCCTTACCCGTCCGTGGGCTTGGTCCGGTCCTGCCGGTTGCGAGCTTGCTCGATGAGCGTTTGCAGGAGTGCGTCCTGCTCTTGCTCGCCGAGCCCTCCGTCGCGCAGCGCCGCGATGGCCGCGGGGCTCCGCTGTTCAGCTTCGTATCGTGTCTTGGTGTGAATGATCTCCTTGAGCAAGAGTTCGGGGTTGTTCTGATGGGTGCCCTTCGCTCGCCCGCGCTCGTCCAGTTCGACCAGCAGGCTCTTGATTTCCGCCTGGTCGAACCCGAGCATCAGCCGTTCGAAGTCGGGAGCGATTCCGGCTGCGGTCAAGCGGCACGCGGTTTCGTAAATACGCCGGGCCGGCTCCGCGGTCAATTGCTCCGAAGCAATCGATCCGGCGGCCCGTCCCACCAATTCGGGATTTGCCAGCAGCAGTTCCAGCAGTTCACGCTCCCAGGCTGGAATGGTGGTTCGTTGTGAGGTCTCTTCCGGCGTTGCGTTCACCGACGGCGCAGCCCGGCCTCGTGAACGGCGCCGCAACTCGGTCAACCGACGGCGCACGTCCTCTTCCGAAACGCGGAACGTTGCCGCCAGGCGCTGCAAGACTCTCTGCTCGCGGAACCGTGCTTCGGCGGTCGTGTCGTCCTTCAGCCGCGGCGCGCGGGCAACGATTCCCACCAGCCGTTCCAGGGCCGCGCTCGCCGCGTGGATATCGCGTGCCAGATCGACGCCCCGCGTGTGGGCACGGAACGCGTGGTCCAGCGCGTCCACCGCGCTGCTTTCAAGCAGGTCGGCAAAGGCAGCGGCCCCGTTCTGCAGCAGGAAGTCGCACGGATCGGTGCCACCGGGCAGGGTGAGAATGCGCAGGTCGGCCTGCTCCGCCACAAACAGCTCGAGCACCTCGTTGGCGCGGCGCTGGCCTGCCTCATCGCCGTCGAGGACCAGAATGATCCGATCCGCGAACCGCTTCAGAAGCCGCACGTGGTTCTCGCCCAACGCAGTGCCGAGCACCGCCACGGAGTCGGCAAACCCCTGCTGGTGTGCAACGATGCAGTCGGTGTAGCCCTCCATGACCACTGCCGTCTTGGTCCGCCGGATGCCATCGCGGGCAAGGTCGAGGGCGTACAACAGGTTGCTCTTGGTGAACAGCGGCGTTTCAGGCGAGTTCACGTACTTGGCGGCGTCTCCCGTGGCGGCGCTGGGGAGAATTCGTCCGCCGAATGCAACCGGTCGCCCTTGAGTATCGCGAATCGAAAACAGCACACGGCCGCGGAATCGGTCATACAGACTGCCGCTGGCGCTGCGGGCGATCAGCCCGACAGTCTCCAACGTCTTCAGATCGAACGGCGACTTGGCCGCCCGCCCCTGCAACCAGCTCCACTCCGGCGGCGCGAAACCGAGGTGGAACCGCTCGATGCTCTCCGGAGTCATCTGCCGCTCTTGAAGATATCGCCGGGCAGGTTCCGCCGCGGCCGACCGGAGCAGACAATCGTGGTACAGGTCTTCCGCCCAGGCCATGGCGGCATAAAGCGTCCGCTTGTCAATCGGCTCCTCGCCGCCCGAAGCACGCCGCGGCTCCCGAGAACGCAGCGGAATGCTCGCCCGCTCGGCCAGCATTGTAATCGCTTCGCGAAACTCGATCCCCTCGATTTGCATGAGGAAGCTGAACACGTCGCCGCCAATATCGCACACCCAGCACTTCCACGATTGCCGCTCGGGGTTCACCTGCAGACTGGGCCGGGTATCGTCGTGCCACGGACACAGCGCGACGTAATTCCGCCCTTGCCGGCGCAACTGAAGATACTGCCCAACCAAGTCGACAATGTCCGTCGCCTGACGTACCTGTTCCTTCACATCAAAAGACGAAGACACCGTCAACTCCCCGGGAGGCGAAGGGGCTGCGAAGCGATCTTGCTTCAAGATACAGACGGGTAAGTCCATTTACCACTCTGCCCGAGCTGAGGGGGCTTGTTCACGGCGGCTTGCTTTGGACATTCCGTTGCCCACGCCGGACGCGCTCAGCGAATCGATGATTATAGAACAGCGGCCCGGGCAGGTCAACAACACCATTCCGAAAAAAGCCAACAAGCGTCAAAATCGGCATATTGGGAGTTCTGGCGCAAATCAAGCAAGACGCGATAAAATTCCCTAGGCCACCGCACTTTACTATCTTGTCTGATCCTGTAGAATTCTACCGTCTGCGAAGTCTATGAGGTGGCGACAGAGACAGAGTTTCTCCGACGTATACAAGGGGGGACAGTCCGGGTTTTCGGGGCGGAACGGGGCTCTTCGAGCCGATTTGCCGGTGTTTCACGAGGATTGTGCCTGCCCCCGGCATGCGAGTACGCGTTTTTCTCGGGATAAACTTGTGATGGGAAGGGCGCCATACGCTCCCAGTGGTCCGATTTCGGGGGTATTCAGACTCATGGCAAAAGCTTTCGGCTTGGCGTTGGCCTGCATGGCACTGTTCGGAGTAGCCGCGGAAACGGGTTCGGACGACCGTGTGGAAGCTCTCCTTCAACAGGTCGCTCGGCTGGAACCCGATCAGCAGCAGCGATTCCTCTTCTGGATCGAGTCGCGTTTGAATCGAGCCAACGCGGTGGTTCTGTCGGCGCAGGAGGCGGCAGCCGCCCGGGCCACACTGCACAGGAATTTGCGACGCGAGACGGTCACCTGGCCGGAACTGCGCCTTCTGCTAGGCGAACTGGATCGGCACGAAAATCTGGCACTTCAGGAGTTGACCCGCCAGTACCACCTGCGCACCCTTCTTGGCACGTTCCGCAGTTCCCGCGACACCTCGGAGCAACGGGAACAAGCCTGGCTCGACGTGTACGCAGTCTGGCAGGCGGCTGGACGTCCGCTTGCCAGACAACATGAACTGCTCGATTGGCTGACGACTGCTGCGGATCGTTCCACCGCAGGTACGGTTGCCGGACTGCCGGCAGTACCCAGCTTTGCAGCCGATTCGCTGGCATCGCTTTTACCGGTAATGCCGACTCGGCAGTCACTCGCGAAGCTGTCACTTCCCCAGCCAGCCCCAGCCGCGCCGACTGCCGCTCCCGATCCGCCTGTGGCAGTTGCCCTCAACGATCCGCCTGCGCCAACTCCCGCTCCCGATCCGCCCGCGGAAGTTGCCTCCCCCGATCGGCCCGCGACGGTTGCCGCTCCCGATCCACCCTCGCCGCCTGCCGCCCCCGAACCGCCCGCGGCAGTTGCCGGGCCCTCCCCGCCAGTCAGTCCTGCCTTGCCGGCGTTGGCGCAAAAAGTTGCCGTTTCGGCAGATCGACTGGATCCGGCTGCACTGACAGTTCGCAAGCGAGTGGCTGCCTTTGCCGCCGGCGGCGATGGTCAAACGCCGACAGCTTCGGACTCGGCGCCCGTGCTTCCCGCCGGAACTGCGGGGTCAGTCGCACCGGACCGATCCGCACGGCGATCTAAGGATCCGCAAATCGCGGCCTTGCCGCCAGGCAGTCTCCCGCAGAGAACGACTTCGGCCGCCGTTTCTGCAATGGGCGAAGCCGCCTCCGTGCCCGAAATGGCTGTGTCGCCTACCGTTCCGGTCACGGCGGAACCGATTGCCGATACGGTTGTCTCTGAACGTCCCGCGGAAAAACGCCAAACGCTGCCCGGCCGGCCGCCGCTCCCCTCCGCCATTACCGTTGAAGACGACGCCCCGCAGGTTGCCGGTCCGGATCGATCGGAGGCGATGGCCAAGCCCGGAACGGCGCTTGCCCGCAACGAGCATGGCATGTCGCGCACCGTTCGCGAGTTGCCAATCACGTTTTCCGACGCGGAAGGGCGCCCCCGGGAAGAAGCGTCTCCGAAGGAAGCATCCCCCTTCATTGCCGAAAAACCCCTTCCAGCCGCCACCCCGGAACCGTTGCCCAAAACCGAGACCGGCGAAACCGGGCACACCCAGCCGGCCGTCGTGGTCAACGTGGAGGAACTCCGCTCTCGGACTGCCGGAACGAACATGGCATTGCAGGCATTGGAGGCGGAACTGCACGAGCGGCGGGACTGGAACATCGACGAGTTGGCGCGGCTGGTGACCCGTTTGCATACCCTGACACTGCGCGTGGAAGATATGCATCTGTTCCGAGAAATCGTACCGGAAGAGACTCGCCGGCTGATCTCCGCTGTCGATTCACCGCGGCCGGCCATTACGCTCGTTGCCTCCAAGATCGCCGAAGCCCGGCAGCGCATTATCGACGGGCCCTACCACGGCACGGAAGCGGAGCGGCAGGGGGAGTTGGCTCAGCTCGACGAGTTTTCCCGCCGTTTGGTCGAAATAGCCGATAAGACGCCCCAGTAGGCGATTGCAGACAGCGGATCGCCGCGTTTCTCACTGTGCCTTATCCCGGATGACGTATCTTCGTAGGGTGGGACAAGGTCTTGGCTTGCTTGTCACCACCCTACATTGTCACGAATGATCCGGGTGTCTCACTCGGCTGCCTTCCGCATTACTTCAGCGGCGGCTCGAAGACGTCGAATGCGACGATCTCAATGGGACCGTCGCCTGCCGCAATCAGTTCAAGCGTGTGCGTTGCATTGGACAGAGCCTGCGCCAGACGGATACGGAAGTGCTCGCTCTCCGGGCCGGCGAAATCGACCTCGCCGACAGTCGAGCGGTAGACCTCGAACGTGAACCGGTCCCCGGTGCGGTTGGTCTTCGCGGCGCGCCAGAAGGCCGGATCGATCAGGATCTGCCCCGAGACGCTCGTGAACGGCTGGAAGGCGTTCCCGCGACCGTCGGCGCCGGTAACGCTGCCGGTCAATTCGTAATTGCCTTCGTCGCTGGTCATGGTAATGGTCCACTCCTGCGGAACAAGGTCTTTCGCCGGGCCCAAGTCGACGCGATGGGGCGACCGGTCGCGCGGCGCCATGGGCGGTTGCAGGGCGTTTTCCTTTGCAGGCTGAACATAACCCGCGTGGAACACCGGCAACTCGCCGGCCGGGATGCCGTCGATGAGCACGCGGGCCTTGCCGCCGTCGGGGCGGCGCCGGCCGATCAGGTCGATACGATTTCCGGTGAATTGAAGGCTGACGCGCCCGTTGTTCGTCTGCCGGGTGGCGCCGCCGGCCGCGGGACTCCAAGCCCCGTCGAGCTTGACCGCGTCGGAAGCCGCGCCGACGCGCCGTTCGCGCTGCTCGGGCTTGTCGTTTCCCCGTGCAGCGGCGTGGAAATGCCGCGCGATGTTCTGCACCGTGCAGTCGGCGGCAAAGCGGGTCTGGTGGACCGAATCGCCCAGCAGGTCGTCAACGACGAGGTTGTTCTTCAGCATATACTCGGTCAGCTCGCGCCGGTTCTCGACGAACTCGACACCGTACTTCTTCGACATCTCCCGCATCGCGGCGAAGTCCTGGTGCGTGGTCGGGGCGTCCGGATCGGGCCACACTCCCTTCTGCGGCTGCACCCAGTGCAGCGTGCCCACGATGATGTCGGCCGTGGTGCCGCGGCGGAGTTCAACGATGAGTTGTTCGAGGTCGTCCGGGTTGCCGAAATTGTAGATCAGCACCACGTCGGGTTGATCCGGAATGACCAGATGCTGTGCCCAACCGCGGCAGAAGTGATACGACGTGCTCGAGCCCGCCTGCTTGCGATAGACGATCTCCGGCGCATCGGGAAACCGCTCGGCGATGAGCGCCTTGAGCCGATCGCCGTTGCCCAGCCCGTTGGTGAAGCTCGACCCAATCGCCCAGATCAACAGTGGCCGGGGCGGATCGAATCCCTCGCGGAGCTTCCGGACGGTCAGCACCATATTCTCGCCGTCCGTCGGCCGGGGGGTCGCTTCGTAAGCGGCCGCGCCGTCCGGCGGTTGGGGCACCGCGGGTTGCGCATGGCCCGAAGCACTCAGGGCGAGGACCACACAAGCCGCACAGGACAATACCAACAGAACATTTCGCATGGCAGGACTCGTTGCAATGGGGTGGGATTGGAGAACACACTGAAGAACCGTGCACCATTGGCGCCGCTTGCCCATCCAGTCTAACGCCCCTGACCGCCGCAAGTCAACGAGTCGGACACGCGGATTTCACACTTGCTCCGCACCGCATACTGCGTATGCAGCAAATAACGGCAACGGGCGTGAACGGACACTCGCACCAAAGAACCGGACACAAACAGCCCACCCCCGGCACAACTGATGCTACCGTCCTGCGAGTACGATGCCCCCCAAGCCCCGACGAACTTCGGAGCCAAAACACTAACCTCCCACCCGTCCTTGACGCCTCATTCCGCCAGTGCTAGAGTGGGTGCTTTCGTTCACGGCAAGCCGTGCCGGTATGGCAATCTGTGTCCCGGGACGTTCCCGGCGCCGGCAGAAGCTAATATAACCAACAGTTTTTTGTGACACTCTTGGAGGAACGACCTATCATGGCCGAAAAGTACGTCTATTACTATGGGCCCCAGGGCAGCGAGGGCAACGCGTCGATGAAGAATGAGCTGGGCGGGAAGGGCGCCAACCTTGCCGAAATGGCAAACCTCGGGCTGCCCGTACCCGCCGGGTTCACCATTTCGACCGACGTCTGCACCTACTTCATGTACCACAAGGGCCAGTATCCCGAAGGGCTGAAGGACCAGGTGGCCGAGGCCATGAAGAAGACCGAAGAGGCGATGGGCATGAAGTTCGGCGATCCCGAAAACCCCCTGCTCATGTCCTGCCGAAGCGGCGCTCGAAGCTCCATGCCCGGCATGATGGAAACCGTGCTGAACGTGGGACTCAGTTCGAAGACGATCCCCGGGCTGATCAAGAAGACGGGCAACGAGCGGTTCGTGTACGACGCCTACCGCCGACTCATCACCATGTACTCCGACGTGGTCATGGAAAAGGCCGAAGGCATCGAGCCGGCCGAGGGGAAAGGAATCCGCGTGCAGCTCGACAGGCTTCTTGAAGCGAGGAAGGAAGAGAAGGGCGTTGAGTTGGATACCGATCTGGACGCCGAAGACCTCAAGGCCCTTTGCACCGCCTACAAGGCGAAGATCAAGGAAGTGCTTGGCCGCGAGTTCCCCGACGATCCCGATGAGCAGCTCTGGGGCGGCATCGGCTCGGTGTTCAAGAGCTGGAACGGCAAGCGGGCCGTTTCGTATCGCCGCATCGAGGGCATTCCCGATGAATGGGGCACCGCCACCAACGTGCAGGCCATGGTATTCGGCAACATGGGCGAAAGCTCGGCCACGGGCGTGGCGTTCACCCGGAACCCGGCCACCGGCGAGAACAAGTTCTACGGCGAGTGGCTTGTAAACGCCCAGGGCGAAGACGTCGTTGCCGGCATCCGCACGCCCCACCCGCTGAACAACGACACCAAGAGCGACCAGAACAAGCATCTCTCGTCGCTGGAGGACGAAAGCCCGGAATTGTATAAGCAACTCGACGCCAATCGCACCAGGCTCGAGCAGCATTACAGGGACATGCAGGACATCGAGTTCACCATCCAAGAAGGCAAGCTCTGGATGCTGCAGTGCCGCAACGGCAAGCGGACCGGGACGGCGGCGCTGAACATGGCCATGGACATGCTGGCCGAAAAGCTTATCGACGAGCCGATCGCAGTCACGCGCGTGGCGCCCGCCCAACTCGACGAACTGCTGCACCCGATCGTCGACCCGGCGGCCGAAAAGAAGGTCGAGCCGTTCGTTCGTGGCCTGCCGGCCGGACCGGGCGGCGCGTACGGCGAAATTGTGCTCACCTCCGCCGGCGCCGTGGCCGTGGCCAAGGCCGGCCGCAAGTGTATTCTCGTCCGCGAGGAAACCAACCCCGAGGACGTCGAAGGCATGCGTGCCGCCGAAGGCATCCTCACCGCCCGCGGCGGGATGACGAGCCACGCGGCCCTGGTCGCCCGCGGCTGGGGTAAGTGCTGCATCGTGGGCGCCGGCAAGCTGAAGATCGACTACAAGGGCAAGCGCATCACGGTGGATGGCAAGACCTATGCCGAGGGCGACGTCATCACGCTCAACGGCACCCGCGGCCTCGCCTACGAGGGCCAGCTCGCCATGATCGACGCCACGGAGAACCCGCGGTTCCAGAAGTTCATGGCCATCGTGGACAAGCACCGCACCATGGGCGTGCGTACCAATGCCGACACGCCCGAAGACGCCAAGCTGGCCCGCGATTTCGGCGCCGAGGGCATCGGGCTGTTCCGGACCGAGCACATGTTCTACGGCAAGGGAGCGGAGCAACCGTTGTTCGTCTTGCGGAAGATGATCCACGCCGGCAACGACGACGAGCGGAACCAGGCAATCGACGAGTTGGCGCCGTTCGTCAAGCGGGACATCAAGGCGACGCTTGAGGCGATGGACGGCATGCCCGTCACGGTGCGCCTGCTCGACCCGCCGCTGCACGAGTTCGTGCCGCAGAACGACGAGGCCCGCCAGGAGTTGGCCAAGGCCCTGGGGGTCGGCGTCGACGAAATCATCCGCCGCGGCGAGGCGCTGCACGAAGTGAACCCCATGATGGGCCACCGCGGTGTCCGGCTGGGCATTACCTACCCGTACCTGACCGAAATGCAGATTCGCGCCGTGCTGGAAGCAGCCGCCGAGTTGAAAAAGGCGGGCAAGGACGCACGACCGGAAATCATGGTGCCCGTCACCTGCACGGTGAAGGAACTCGATTTCGTCAAACCAATGTTTGACCGCGTGAAGGCCGAAGTGGAGAAGGCCGCCGGCGTCGAGGTCCACTGCCTGTACGGCACGATGATCGAGATTCCGCGCGCCTGCCTCACCGCTGACACCATGGCCAAGACGGCCGAGTTTTTCAGCTTCGGCACGAACGACCTGACGCAGATGGGCTTCGGCTTCAGCCGGGACGACATCGGCGGGTTCCTTGGCGAATACCTCGATCAGAATCTTCTTCCGGCCGATCCGTTCCAGACGATCGACCAGGAGGGCGTGGGCCAGTTGATCGAGATGGCCGTCGAGAAGGGCCGCGGCGTTCGGAAGGACCTGAAGATCGGCATTTGCGGCGAGCAGGGCGGCGATCCGAAGAGCGTCGAGTTCTGCTTCCGCAACGGGCTGAACTACGTAAGCTGCAGCCCCTACCGCGTCCCCATCGCTCGCCTCGCCGCCGCCCAGGCTGCGGTGAACGCAGGCAAGTAGCCGGTTCGGAGAAATCCGATCGAGTCGTTCACTAGGATATGTAGCCGGCTCCGAGCGCACACCGCGAGGAGCCGGCTTCTTCCATATTGCGGGGTTCTGTGTATACTCGTCATTGGCCGTAAAGGGAGACGGCAATCCTGGATGGCCCCCAGGCCGCGGTGAAGATGGCCTTTCGTTGAACCACAATCGTCCCCTGTTGACCGCAACTCCGGTGCCATGATGCGAGCGACGGTTCGAGAAGAACATTCGGTCTTGCGGCGGAGTATCGCAGCGGTGTGCCTGGGACTGGCGCTCATGGGACTGCTGGCGGCTGGACCCAACGATGGGGGCAGACTAGATCCCGAGGGGGGTTCCGGGCCTGTCGAGGCCGTGCTGATTCGGTTCGAGGGGGAGATTACTCCCATGCTCCGCGCCTACCTGTTCCGCAAACTGGACACGGCGGAGAAGGACGGCGCGAACCTGCTCATTGTCGAAATCGACAGTCCCGGCGGATTCGTGGACGACAGCAAGCTCATGGCGGAGCGGCTCCGCGACGTGCGGTGGGCCCGCACCGTGGCGTTCGTACCGCGGGAGGCCCTCAGCGGAGCCGCCATCGTGGCCCTCGGCTGCGACGATATTGTCATGGGATCCGGCGCGCGGCTGGGCGACGCCGGGCCGATCTTTCTCGGCGAAGACTTCCTCTTCCGCCACGCGCCGGAGAAAGTGCGAAGCGACGTAGTGACCCTGGTCCGCTCGCTTGCCGAAGCGAAGGGCCGTCCGCCGGCGCTCGCCGAGGCGATGGTCGACATGGACACGGTGGTGTACCGCTGGACCAACGCGGCGACCGGGAAGGATGCATACATGTCGCCCGGCGACGTCGAGGCGCTGGACGATGCCGACCAATGGGAACGGGGCCCGATGGTTCGGGCGTCGCGCGAGGGGCTCTTTCTCGAAGTGCACGGCCGCGAGGCCGTGGAGCTTGGCCTGGCACAAGGGCTGGCCGAGAGCCGCGACGAACTGAAGCAGCGCTACGGCATCGAGGGCGAACTGCGCGTGCTCACCGCCACCGGCGTCGATACGGCCGTGTACATCCTCAACCTGCCGCTGGTGACCGGCGTCTTGTTCGTCGTCGGGCTGATTGCGCTGTACTTCGAGCTGAGCAGCCCGGGCATCGGGTTCGGCGCCCTGTTGGCCGGGCTTTGCTTCGCGCTGTTCTTCTGGAGCCGGTTTCTCGGCGGCACGGCCGAGTGGCTCGAGCTGGTGCTCTTCGCCGCAGGCGTGGTGTTTCTGCTGATCGAAATACTCGTTCTGCCGGGATTCGGGCTGGCCGGCATCGCAGGCATCCTGCTGATTTTCGTCAGCCTGATGATGGCCATGCAGGGGTTTGCAATTCCCGAAACACGGCGGCAAATGGTTATTTTCGCCAACTCGATGGGCGTGCTTGCCGTTTCGGGAGTGGCGTTCGCCATCGCGGCGTACCTGCTGCGCCGGCACCTGGGCACGCTGCCGGTGCTCAACCAGCTTCTCCTCAAGCCGCCGGAGCCCGCCCGCGCCGGCGGATTGTCTGGCGATGCGGATGCCCAAGCCGGTCCGGAGGGCGCCGGCCCGGGCGTGGGCGACCGCGGCATCGCCCACACCGCGCTGCGGCCGGCCGGGAAAGGGCGATTTGGCGATCGATATGTGAACGTTGTGACCGACAGCGAGTTCGTCAAGGCAGGAGCAGCTATCCAAATTATGGAATTCCGGGGCGGACGCATGTATGTGCGGCCGTGCTAGTCGCCCGCGACAACGCACGACCCCCTGTCCCGGGCTTGTCCAAAACGGAACCGAACCATGAACTCGAAGACACGAAACTTGCTACCTTTGCGGCCGGATTGCGGCCTGACGGCCCTCGTCGCGCTGGTCCTCTGGGCGATCGTCCCTGCGGCCGGCCGGGCGCAGGAATATCGCTTCGGCGTGCCCGAGTTCGTCATGACGGTCACCGTGAACCGCGACGCTTCCGTAACGATCGTTTACGACATCACCTTCCACAACGAGCGGATCGGCCACCCGATCGATATCGTCGACATCGGCACGCCCGACCATCGGTACGACCTTAGGAACATTACGGCGTCGCTCGACGGGGCGAGGCTGCGGGATGTGCGCAAGTCGAGCTATCTGGCGACCGGTTTCGAGGTCCAGTTAGGTGCACAGACCATTCCGCCCGGCGGGCAGGGCACCCTGCGCGTCGAGTTCACCATGCCCGACCGAGTGTATCAGGACGCTACCCGCAACGATTATGCCTCGCTGCGCATCACCCCCACCTGGTTCGGCGCTCCGTACGTTACGGGCAACACGCACCTGCGGGTTGTCGTGCAGCTTCCCGAGGGCGTGCATCCGGATGAGGTGTTGCACCAGGGGCTCAATTTCTCGCACAAGGCGCTGACCGACCGCGGGGCGGTTGTCGGATGGAACTTCCCCGCCGTACGGCTGACCGGCCCGCACATGGTGGCCGTATCGTTTCCGAAGCGCGACCTCGACCGCGTGGTTGTCAAAACCCGCTGGCAGATGCTCGTCGATTGGTTCACCGGCGCCGTGAGGGCGCGGATTTTCCTGGGCGTGCTGTGTCTGGCTCTGTTCGGTTGGTGTTTCTTCCGGTTTTCCGGCGGGACCGGGATTTCGGTGTTCCTGTTCCTGGCGGTGCTCTTGACGGTCATGTTCTTTCTCAGTCCGGTGGCACACCTGCTTTCACTCCCAGCAGTGGTGATGCTGGTCGCAGTGAACGAATGGGCCTTGGGTCGCCGCCGTTTGAGCTACATGCCGCCGATCGCGCAGGTGGAAGGCGGCGGCATCAAGCGGGGACTGACCGCGCCGGAGGCTGCGGCCCTGCTGGAAGTGCCGGTGTCGAAGGTGCTGACCCTGGTCGTGTTCGGCATGCTCAAGAAGGGGATTGTCCGGCAGGTTCAGGACGACCCGCTTGTCGTCGAACTGAAGGACGACTTTCGCGTGCCCGACTCGACCAGCTTCGATACCGCGCAGCAGCGGAGCGCATTCTACCGGCAGGCCGGACAGAAACAGGGCGTTGTCGTCCATGCGTACGAACATCCGTTCCTGTTCCTCGTCGGCAGGAACCCGGGAAAGCCGCTGAAAGACATCGACTTCAGCGTGCCGGTCAAGGAGTTGCTCAGCCGCGTTGCGGCGCGGATGAAAGGCTTCGACCTTTCCGATACGAAAGCGTATTACCGCTCCATTGTGCGGCGGGCATGCAAGCAGGCGTCGGCCATTGCCGATATTCCACAGCGCGAACAGGCGATCGACAAGAACCTGGAATGGATCCTCATTGACCGCGACTATCCGACCGTATTCACCTACGGCCGCCCGTACCATCCGGTTTGGATTCGCCACGGCGCCGGGCTCGGCCGGCCGGGCCCACCGGCCGCCGGCGGTGCACCAGCGGTGCGGCAGACCAGCTTCCGCGACGTCGCCGCTTCGTTTGCCGGCTGGTCGGAGAACACCATGGGCAGTCTCGCCAATGCGATCGCTCCCGGATCGCTCACGGCCGAAAAAGCCGGCGGCTTCCTCGACCTCAGAGGGTTTGACCGGGTGACGGGCGAGTTCTTGCAGGCCCTCTCAGAGGCAAGCACCAGCGGCGGCGGCGGTGGTGGCGGTGGCGGTTGCGCGTGTGCATGCGCCGGCTGCGCATGCGCCTGCGCGTGTGCCGGCGGGGGACGGTAGGCCGTCGTAACACAATAACCTGCCGAATTGCGTGGGATAGGCTTCCAGCCTGTCGGCGGAAAAGACAGGCTGGAAGCCTATCCCACGTTTGCAGTTCCCGGTAGTTTATTGTTTCACACCGCCTAACGTTTCAACCTTCACATGCCGAGCGCTTCCTTGCGTGCGCGGCCCAAGGCGTCAGCGGCGATCATGGCGTCGACGACGCCGTCGGAGGTAATCTCGAACGGGTGGTTGGCGCACAGCGAGCCTTCGCCGGCGCATATGTCGCCAATCTGCTTGAGCCGGTCGCGGCCGATGCCCTCGATATTCAGATCGGCAAAGGTGACCGGCAGGCCGATGGCGATTGCGAAGTCGACCACGTGGATCATTTCGTCCACCTCGGTTTCGTCGTCGAGGCAAAGCTGGCTGACAATGCCGAAGCCGACCTTCTCGCCGTGCATGAGGCTCTTGCACTCGGGGAAGGAGGGCAGAGCATTGGCAATCATGTGGGCCGTGGCCAGGCCGCCGCTCTCAAACCCGAGCCCGGAAAGCAGCACGTTCGCTTCGATGACTTTTTCAACCGCAGGCGTGACGCAGTTCCGTTCGACGGCCCGCCGGGCCTCGATGCCGAACTCCAGCAGCGTATCGTAGCACAGGCGGGCAAGCGCCATGGCGGCCATGGTCGAAACGCCGCCGCCGAGGTTACTCGCCCGCGTCTTGTAGGCCGCTTCGGCCTCGATCCAGGTGGCCAGCGCATCGCCCATGCCGGCCACGAAAGCGCGTACCGGGCCGTTGGCGACCACTTGGCTGTCGACCAGTACGATATCGGGATTGAACGGCCAGCACTCGAACCCGCAGCAGTTGCCTTCGGCATCGTACCACACAGTGGCGGAGCTGGTAGGCGAGTCGTTCGAGGCGATGGTGGGAACGGTCATGATCTTCATGCCCACCTCGACCGCGGCGGCCTTGGCCGTGTCGAGCGCCTTGCCGCCGCCGACGCCGATCATGACGTGTACGTTCTTGTCCCGCGCGATCCCCGCCACGCGCGACACCTCGTCTTTGCTCGATTCGCCCTGGAAATCGACGTCGACGACTGCCAGGCCGGCCGCCGACAGGCTGGTCAGCACCGTCTCGCCGATGATGCCCTTGACCACCGGGTCCCAAAGCACCATGACCCGGTCGCCAAGGAGCTTTGCATAGTCGCCGATCTCGGCCAGGACGCCGCGGCCTTGGATGTACTTTCGCGGGGCAATCAGTACGGTCTTCATGGGGTTCTCCTTTTCTTTGGATCTACTGGCTGGGGGTTTCGCGGCCTGGGAAGGCTTCCGGTTCGATGCCGTTGACGATCGGCAGCGGCCGGCGGCCCTCGATCAACCGGCGCAGATGGCCGGCCATCATCTTGGGACTGTTGCGGAAAGCGTCGATGGTGCTTCCGCCGATGTGCGGGACAATCGTCACGTTGTCGAGCGTAATGAACGGATGGTCCGGCGGCAGTGGCTCCGTGTCGAACACGTCGAGTGCCGCGCCCATGATCTGTCGCTGCTTGAGTGCATCTACGAGCGCCGCCTCGTCCACCAGCGCGCTTCGTGCCGTGTTCACCAGAATGGCCGTCGGCTTCATCAGGCGCAACTGGTCCGGCCCGATCAGGTGCCGGCTTTCCTCGGTGAGCCGGGCATGGAGCGAAACGACGTCGGACTCCCGGAGCAGGGTTTCGAGGCCGACCATTTCAGCCGGCGCCGAGTCGCCCCGGAAGAAAGGATCGAACGCGACCACCCGGCTGCCCAAGGCAGCGAGGTATCCGGCCACCAGTTGCGCGACCGCTCCATAGCCGACCAGGCCGGCGGTCTTCCCGCACAGTTCGGGAATCACGGCCCTGTTGGGATAATTGCGGCTCCAGACGCCCTGCCTCAGACGGGCGTGAGACCGGGCGATATTCCGCACCTCGGACAGGATCAGTCCCAGGGCGCATTCGGCCACCGCCCGGGCGTTCCGGCCGGGCGTGTTGAGCACGGCAATCCCGCGCCGTGTGGCCAACTCGACGTCGACGTTCTCGGTGCCGCCGCGCAGGACGCCGATGACCTTCAGGTTGCTCGCCGCCTCGATCATGCGCCGCGGGATGGGGCAGAACTGCGCGCACAGGAAGTCGAGGTCGGCCAGGTTCTCGAACAGCGTCTCCGGCAAGTCGAGCGCCTCGGGGCCCCCTTGCTCGATGACCAGGTTCGCCTCCTGCAGTTCCTCGAGCGTCGGGTGTTCCCACGAACGGACCTCGACCTCGACGCCCAATTCCGCGAGAGAGGCGAATCCGTCGCGCATGAACGCCGCGGGAATGTAGGTATCGCTGATGGCGAGCAGTTTCATGGCACCGCGCGTCCCGCGCTCCCGAACAGGTTGATCTTTTCGGCCGCAACCCGGGCAACCTCCGCCTTGATGGCGCCGAAGAGTTGATGCGGCAGCGGATCGGGGCGGCCGAGGCTCTCGGCCGAACGCTTCAGCCCGCGGGCCATCGCAATGCGGCAGTCGGCGAAGATGTTCAGCTTGCAGATGCCGTTGCGGATGGCGTCGCGAATCTGGTCGTCCGGGGTGCCGGACCCGCCGTGCAGCACCAGGGGGACGGGGCTGATGGCATTGAGTTCCCTGAGCCGCTTGATGTTCAGGACAGGCTCGGCGTCGTACATCCCATGCGCGGTGCCGATGGACACCGCGAGGGCATCCACTCCGGTCTGTTCGACAAACGCGAGCACTTCGTCCGCCTCGGTCAGTACGGAGTCGCAACGCCCGATCGCCTCCAGATCGGCCCCGCCCACGTGCCCCAGCTCGCCCTCCACACTCAGCCCGTGCGGCTTCGCCAGGTCGGCGGCGGCCTTCGTCAGCCTGACGTTCTCCTCGAACGGGAGCGACGATCCGTCGATCATCACCGAGGAGAAGCCGGCGTCCACTGCGCGGCGGATCATCTCGAGGTCGGTCGCGTGGTCGAGGTGTAGCACAATGGGAATATCATGGCGGTCGGCAACCGCCCGCACCAGCCCCGGTATGTAATGCCAGCCGTTTCCTTGCAGCTCGCATTCGAGGCACATGATGGCGACGGGCGTTCGAAGTTCTTCGGCCGTTTCCAGGATGGCACGGACCATCACGTCTTCCGAGCAGTCGAATCCCGGAACTGCATAGCCGTTTTCCCTGGCGGGTCCGAGTACTTCCCGCAGTGTGGTCAGCATATTTGAAGGTCTCCGTTGGTCATCGCATGAGCATGCCGCCGCTTACGTCGACGGTCGCGCCGGTCATATAGCTGGCAGCGTCGGATGCCAGAAACACCACGACGTTGGCCACTTCGGCCGGATCGGCTATACGGCGAAGTGGAATGCGGTTGAGGTATCGTGATTCGTGCTCCTCGATGGCGCCCCGGGCCATATCGGTGAGCATGAAACCGGGGGCCACGGCATTCACGTGAATTCCGTACCGGGCGACTTCGCGGGCGAGCGAAACGGTCAGTGCCACGAGCCCTGCCTTGGAAGCCGCGTAGTGGGCGTGGCCGGTGGTCGAACCGTGGAACGCCGCCTGCGACGCGATGTTGACAATGCGTCCCGGCCGGCCGGACTCGATCCAACGGCCGACTGCTTCCCGGCTGGCCACAAACGGCCCGGTGAGGTTCACCTGCTGAACGGAGTTCCACTGCTCCTCGGTCGTGTCCTTCACATAGCCGGTCGGCCACACCGCGGCATTGTTCACCAGCACGTCGATCGGTCCGAACGCCGCTTCCGTAAGGCGGAACATCTGCTCGATATCGGGCGATTTGCCGACGTCGCCGGGTACCAGGAGGGCGTCGGCCCCGTGACGCTGCTTGATTTCGCGGGCGAGTTCGGCGGCAATCTCTTTCCTGGGCTCGCGGTAGTTCACGGCAACACGGGCGCCCTCGGCGGCCAGTCCCAGGCAGATTGCCCGGCCGAGTCCGCGCGATCCGCCCGTTACCAGGGCTACCTTGTTCCTTAGTTTCAGATCCATGACAGCCGTTACCCTTGCGAAGACCGGCCGGAGGGAGAGCTTCAATTCCCGCTGAGAAACGCCCCCATTTTGGGGCGCGCCGTCTCTGCAACGAATACCGGCGCCGCGTCGCTCAAACGACCACGTTGGCGATTTATACTCTACCCGCCCGACGGAAGAAAGGGGGAAGCCTTCGACACTCCCTGGCCGTAGGCTATGCCTCCCCGGAAAGCACCACCCGGAGGGCCTCGCCGCTTTCCATCAGCGCGAATGCGCGGTGGATGTCATCGAAGGTCAACATGTGGCTGGCAATGGCGTCCATCGGGAGCGAGCCGCCGGCGATCAGCCGCACGGCCTGTTCCACGTGTGCAGGGGTCGAGTCGCTGGAGCCTACCACGCGCAACTCGTTGTAGTGAATGGGCCGGCTATCGACCGCCAGCATGCTGCCGCCGGCGGGGAGCGAAGCGAACAGGCATACGGTCCCCCGTTTGCGCGCCAGCGCAATCGCCTGCTCCTGCGGCTGCGCGGCAGCAGCGATTTTTTGGGGCCTATTCATTAGCCTCGCCCCAGCGCCCCCCTCATATTAGCTGGTCGCTTGCGCCATTCGAGCCCCCGAAAAGTCCA
>JAVEUP010000064.1:0-37692 GCA_034005525.1 Thermoguttaceae bacterium
ACCGTTCCGGAAATCACGTGATACCAAGGAGTTACGTTGGTATCGACCAATTGCGAACGCGCCACAGTCATAGCAACACCTCCGTTGAAGTAACTTCCTACCAAAAGAACCCCCACCTGGAAGTGCTGAGATTCTAGACAAAAGAATGCAAGCCGTCAAGTGGCGCATTGCATGTCCTTGCGTTTCCCTTGCGTTTTGCGGCGTCCGCATGTGTGGGCGGCTACTCCAGAGGCTCCGGGCGTCTTAACGCAAACGCGGCATCGCCTGCCGCCGAAGGCGCGATGACCATACGAAAGAGAGGGGTTAACCAGTCCCGTGAGGGAGTTTTTCGGCGGTTGCGGTCCCCAGTTAACCGGTTTCGCAACCATGAAAATCCTCTATGCGATGGCGGAATTTCATGGTACAATTGCAATATGGTGCCCCGCGATCGACTAATACGACGAATTCGGGAGGCTCTGGACCGGAGCCGCGTGGTGGCCCTTCTTGGCCCCCGTCAGTGTGGAAAGACCACACTCGCACGCGAAATCGTTCCGCTCGAGGCGCCGGAGTACTTCGACTTGGAGAATCCTCGCGACCTTCAGCGGCTGCAGGAGCCGATGTCGGCCCTGGAGGGCCTACGCCGCATCGTGGTGATTGACGAAGTGCAGCGTTGTCCCGAACTCTTTCCCATCCTGCGAGTCCTGGCTGATCGGACGCCGTTGCCTGCCCAGTTCGTCTTGCTTGGAAGTGCCTCACCGGCCATGCTGCGTCAGTCGTCGGAATCGTTGGCCGGTCGGATGGAACGCATCCTGATGGGCGGTTTCTCGCTGGACGAGACCGGAATCGAAACGCAAGCCCACCATTGGTTGCGAGGGGGATTCCCTCGGTCGTTTCTGGCCAAAGACGAAGAGGCATCGTACCATTGGCGACGGGAGTTCATTCAGACCTTTCTGGAGCGAGACATCCCGCAACTGGGACTTTCCGTACCGGCGTTCACCATGCACCGCTTTTGGAGTATGGTGGCCCATTATCACGGGCAGGTGTGGAATGCGGCGGAGCCGGCGCGTTCGCTCGGCATTAGCGAGACGATGGTGCGACGCTACCTGGACTTACTTTCCGACCTCTACATGGTGCGGCAGCTCCCCGCCTGGCACGCCAATCTGCGGAAACGCCAGGTGAAGTCGCCCAAGATGTACTTTCGCGACACGGGATTGCTGCACCAGTTGCTGGGAATCGCTGATTCGGCGGACTTGTTGCGACACCCGAAGTGCGGCGCTTCGTGGGAGGGCTACGTCATTGAGGAAACCGTCAAGGCAATCGAGCCCGATCAGGCGTACTTCTGGGCGACACACCAAGGAGCCGAACTGGATCTGCTGCTGGTCGTTCGTGGGAAGCTCTATGGCGTGGAATGCAAACGAGCGGACGCACCGGGGTTCACTCGCTCAATGCGCATCGCCTTGGACGACTTGCAGTTGGAGCGGCTCGCCGTCGTCTATCCTGGTCCGCGTCGCTACCAAATCGCCGATCGAGTCGAGGTCGTTCCATTGCCGGAAGTCATCAACGGCATGGACGGCCTGTTTCTGGCATGACATGGTTGCCGCACCACTGAATCACGCCGTCACCCCAATTCAAACGTCGTTACTCCGAAAAGCCGGCTCAGGGGCAACTCGGGGCGATTGCCTGCCCCCATCGTGCGGCCGGGCGAGTGGAGTATTTGATGTAAGCCGCCGCGGCCGCCGGCAAGCGTTGGTTCCAGGGCCTCACCCACAGCCACGCCGCCTTCGGCTGACGCCCATCAGGCTAGCATTTCCGCCACCGTCACCTTCCATTTCGCTGCCTCCGCTCGCCGATCGCCTGCATTGTCGCCGTTCCCACCCGTCTGCCGGCCTCTCTTTCTACCGGCAGGCGCTGCAGTCGCACCTGCCGCACGCCAACATTTCGTCCTACGAAGCGGTAGCACGCTATCTGAAGGCCATGCGGCCGATCATGACAGCACTGAAGCAGGCCAAGGAGTGGGACGCACTGGTCGCCGAGATTCGCGCGACCTACCGCAATCGCCCCCGGTTCATGGAGATCCTCGATCGGCTTGACGGCCGCACGATCGTCGCCTCGCAAAGAACCCGCCGCAAACGCAGGTGACGTTGGCCCGGTTCGGGCGGACGAGCCGGGCAGGTGATGCCGGCAGAGCCGGACGCGCCGCGACAGCCAATTCCTGATTTCTGAAAACGTGTTCTGAACGCGAATTCGGCTCAACCTGGCACCAATGGCCCGCCAAAGAAGCGGCTTGTTTGACCCACCCTGCCTATCGTGAGTAATCCGGGTTAACAGAATCGTACCCCCCCACTTCGCAACGCCAGGAGGCTTGCCGGGCCCTCGGCTACGCCGTCTTGACAGACTACCCCCGCTCAGATGAGAATAGGGTAAGGTGTATGGGGGGGATGTCGGAGTTATCGAGAGCGCCGAGTGGCTTGCAGCCGCCTTGCTTGTGTGGGATACGCAGGGGGCCATGTCGTGAGTGGCGGATGCGTGGTTTCAAAGGGAGAATAACATAATGTGGCGATGCCTTTCTGGTCGAATGTTGGCGAGATTGGAAGCCTGGGTGTTTTCGGCGTCGGTTGTGCTGTGCGTGGCAACGCCGGCCTTTGCCGAGCCGCGGACCTGGACGAGCGCCGACGGCCGATTCTCGATCGAAGCCCGGTTGATCGAGGCCACGGCCACCTCGGTCCGCCTGCAGCGGGCGAGCGGTGCCGAGGTGACCGTTCCCCTGCAAAGCCTCAGCGAAGCCGACCGCGCCTTCGTGGCCGGCCTAAATCCCGGTGAGACGCCCGCTCCCGATCCGGTCGACGCCGCCTCGGCGAAAGCCCTGCTGGAACAGCGGGGCGTGCGAGTCACTTCCACCAGCCTGGCTCTGGCCGATGAAGTGGTCTTCAACCGCAAGCTGGCCGAGGCCGGCAAAGCCCGCCGCGCGGTTTTCGACGCCAACAAGGAATGGAGCGACGTGCAGAAGAAGGCGGCCGACGCGCTGGTTGCGGTCACCAAACTCACGGAAGCCAACGTGCAACTGAACACCCAGCTTGCCGCCGTACCGCCGAACAACGTCGCCATGCACAACCGCCTGGTCGGGCTGATCAACGCCAACGTCGGCCAGATCGATCTGATGGAAAAGGCCGCGGGGCAAATCAAGGGGCAGGCGGACACACTGCGGGCCAAGGCGAACCAAGCCCGCGAGCAGTACGTGCAGCAGATTCTCGACCTTCGGAAGCTAGCCGATTCGATTGCCGCCCGCTACGAGCAATTGGCGAGCGATCCGGCGGTGCAGAAGGCGGTGGCCCAGTGGAGTGCGGCCCAGGAGAAGCCCGTGGAGCTTGGCCAAACGCGAACGTTCCTTTCCTCGATGAGCCGCCTGAAGGCACTCGAAGACACGGTCCTTTCCGAAGTGATCGAACTCCGCAAGGGCGCAAGCGATACGCTCCATATTTCCGTGGTCATCAACGGCGACCACGTGCAGGAAATGGTGCTCGATTCGGGAGCGAGCCTAGTGTGCCTTCCCAGCGCGATGGCAAACGATATGGGGATTTCCATCTCGTCAGAGAACCCCAAAATCACTCTCGTACTGGCCGACGGCCGTCAGATCGAGGCCCACCTGGTGCGGCTGAAGAGCGTCCGTGTCGGCCGGTTCACCATGGAGAATGTCGATTGTGCCGTGCTCAGCCCGGAAGCCACCCACGCCATGCCGCTGCTGGGAATGAGCTTCCTCGGGAACTTCAAGTTCGAGGTCGATTCCGCCGACCAGAAACTCACCATGATCCGGGTGGAAGACGGCGGACGCTGAAAAAGGGGGCAGGAGCCAAGAGCGCAGACCGGGCAACTTGTGAGAAGCAGGCGGGCAGCCGTGATAGCCCGAATTATTCACGCAGGGTGTGACAAGGTCGCGTAAGTCCTTGGTGGGCCTGCGCATGCCACGCCCCGGGTGGTTTGCACGTCGTGCGCTGAAAGCAGGCCCGGCCAAGCGACCGAAGGCCCACCAAGGTCTTGGCTTGCTTGTCACCAACCTACATCGTCATGAATAATCCGGGATAGTTGTTATCCAGTGCAACACCGGCGACGACGCAGGCAAGAGAAGAACCGATGCCAAGTGCCGGAAACGGCACGGTTACAGCCACTCGACATCCTCCCGTGATCGGTTACAATGACCCTGTCGGGCGAGAGAATCCGGCCGTCCCCGTTGTACGCAGGGCGGACAACAGCGTGCACCGTTCCCAGGTGGACCGTTACTTTCCTTTCACTCTATCATCGAGGTATGCGCCATGTTGTTCCGAAACTCACTTGGACTGGTTGTTTGTGTGACGATCATTCTTGGCACGATCCTTGTGGCGGAGCCGGTACAAAGCGCGGAGAGCGAGGCAGCCGGCAGGCTGCACGTCGGCTGGGCGTCGGTCGATATTACACCCGAGAAGCCCGTCCCCTTGGTCGGCTTCTCCAGCGCGAGGATCTCCACCGGAGTGATGGACCCGATCGGCGCGACGGCGCTCGTTCTGGAATCGGGCGGCGATGACGGCGCGGGCGACATGGCCGTGCTGGTGTCCATTGACATGGTAGGCGTCGGCAACGAGTTGCAGGCGATGGTCCGTGAAAAGGTAAGCCACGCGGTTCCCGAGATGGACGTGGAGAAGATCGTGCTCAATGCGACGCACACCCACTGCGCGCCGGCATATCGCACGTCGCCGGAAATGGTCGAGAAGCTGGCAAAGTTCGGCATCGAGATTCCGCTCGCCTGGTCGTCGTTCGGCATTGATCTGGGCGTGATGTCGCCCATCGAGTACGTCGAGTTTGCAGCCGGGCGGATCGCCGGCGCCGTGGAGCGGGCGTGGAAGGACCGCAAGCCGGGCGGTGTGAGCTTTGGCCTGGGTCATGCCGTGGTGGGGCATAACCGGCTGATGGCCTATTACGACGGTACCTCGCGCATGTACGGCCCCACCGACCGGCCCGACTTCAGCCACGTCGAAGGCTACGAGGACCATTCGGTCGGCCTGCTGTACACGTGGGACGCGAAGAAGAAACTTACCGGCGTGGTGATCAACATCGCCTGCCCGTCGCAGGCGAGCGGGGGCTCGCGTATCACCGCCGACTTCTGGCACGAAACCCGCAATGAGCTTCGAAGCCGGCTGGGCGAGGATCTGTTCATCCTCCCGCAATGTTCCGCCGCCGGGGATCAGTCGCCGGTGGTCATGGTCGGCAAGAAGGCCGAGAGCCGCATGGAGCGACTCAGCCAGCGCGACCGGCGGGGGCAGATTGCCGTGCGGATTGCCGACGCGGTCACTTCCGTCCTGCCGTATATGGAGAAGCACATCGACTTCAAGCCGGTGCTGGCGCATCGCGCGGAGCAGGTCGAGTTGAGCCGCCGGATGCTGTCGGAAGAGGACATCAAGACACCCCGCGCCACGCACCATCGTCCCCAGGTCGAATCGGTGGAGCAGGCGTTCGAGCGGCTGCTGGGCGAATACCGCAAGCTGCGCGAGGAGATCGGGAAGAATCCCGAAGTTCGGAAGAAGCCGAACTGGTTCGGCCCCATCTCGGCCGTGTACTGGCGGCTGGCCAGGGCGTCGCGCGTGCTGGACCGCTACGAACTGCAGAAGACCGAGCCGACCATGCCGGTGCCCGTCCACGTGATCCGGATTGGCGACGTGGCCATCGCCACCAATCCGTTTGAGTTGTACCTGGACTTCGGCATTCAGATGAAGGCCCGCAGCAAGGCAGTGCAGACATTCGTCGTCGAGCTTGCCGGCGGGAGCGGGTTCGGCTACCTGCCGACCGCGCGGTCCGTGGCCGGCGGCGCGTACGGCGCCATTCCTGAAAGCACCAATATCGGCCCCGAAGGCGGTCGCGAACTGGTCGAACGGACCCTGGAGTTGATCGAGTCGCTTTGGGCGGACGAGTGAGTTTTCGTCCTCCGGCCCGTTACGGCAGTATCCCGACGGTCTATGCCAAAGGCCATTGCCATGTCACGCCTGTTCTTTGCCATTTCAATTCTGTGCGTTTCGCTCATCACATCGCCGGCGCTCGCCGCCCTGAACGAAACCGCTTCCGGCCAGCCTAATATCCTTTGGCTCACCTGCGAAGACATCAGCCCACATCTTGGCTGCTATGGCGATCCGTATGCCACCACACCAAATCTGGATCGGTTGGCCGCCGGAGGAGTGCGTTATACAAATGCGTTTGCCGTGAACGGCCAGTGCGCGCCGTCAAGGTCCTGCCTGATCACCGGCGTCTATCCCTGGTCGCTGGGCAGTCAACACATGCGCAGTTCCGTGCGGTTGCCTGAGGTGGTGAAGTGCTTCACGGAGTATCTTCGGACGGCGGGATACTACTGCTCGAACAACTCGAAGGAAGACTATAACTGCCATGCACCGCAGGAGGCCTGGGACGAATCGAGCGGAAAGGCCCACTGGCGCGATCGGGCGCCAGGCCAGCCGTTCTTCAGCGTGTTCAACTACACGGGTACGCATGAGAGCCGGCTCTTCGTCCACAATTCCGGCGCAAAACTGCCGCCCGAACGGCGGCATGATCCGGCCGAGGCCAACATCCCCCCTTACCATCCCGATACGCCAATCGGCCGCGCCGATTGGGCCGAGTATGCCAACACCGTCACTCTGTTGGACGATTGGGTGGCACAGAGGCTTGACGAACTGAAGCAGGCCGGGCTGGCTGAGGACACCATCGTGTTTTTCTTCGCGGACCACGGAGTCGGACTGCCGCGTGGGAAGTACTTGTTGTACGATTCCGGCGTTCACGTGCCGCTGATCGTCCACTTTTCCAAGAAATACCGGCACCTGGCCCCGGGCGGGCCGGACTCCGTGGTCGAGCAGCCGGTCGACTTCAGCGACTTCGGACCCACCGTGCTGAGCCTGGCCGGCGTCCCGGTGCCGCCGCACATGCAGGGCCGCGCGTTCCTGGGCCCGCAGCAGGCCGAACCACGCGAATACGTCTTCGTAGGCCGCGACCGTGCAGGCACTTACGGCACCGACGCGATCCGCGGCGTGCGCGATCGGCGGTACAAGTACCTGCGCAATAACATGATCTACCGGCCGTATAACCGCATAACCTGGTATACCGGCCGGCAGAACTCGCTCCGGGAACTTTACAGGCTGGCCGACGAGAGCAAGCTGCCGGAGGCCGCGGCATTGTTCATGGGGCACCGGCCGCGTCCGGCCGAGGAACTGTATGACCTGGCAAACGACCCGCACGAACTGCACAACCTGGCCGAATCGGCCGAGCACCGGGCGATTGTCCAGCAGAAGCGCCGCGTTTTGCGCAAGCACAGGATCGAGGTACTCGATCTCGGTCTCCTACCCGAACGGGAGATGCATGCCAGAGTGCCGGACGCCGCCCCTTACGACGCCGCGAGGCAAGACCCCTCGCCGTTTCCTCTCGAACGAATCCTGGGCGTCCTCGACCTGTACGACCGGGGCCCCGATGCGGCGCCCGAATTGCGGGCACTGACGGCAGCCGACGACGCCGCGCTCCGCTATTGGGCCGTCATCGGGCTGGCGAACCTGGCCGATGACACGCCGGAGACACTTGCCGCACTGCGGCCGCGCCTGGACGATGAATCCGTCGACGTGCAGCTTGCGGCCGTTGAGGCGCTGTGTGAACTTGGCCGTCACGCAGAGACGCTCCCGGCACTTGCCGCGGCACTGAAACACCCGGACAATTGGGTGCAATTGCGCACTTTGACCCTGATCGACCAAATGAAAGAGAAGGCCCTGCCGCTGCTGGCAGATGTGCAACACGTCAAAGGCAACACTCAACTGGTGCAGCATATAGTGCACAGTATGCAGTCGAAACCGCCGGATCGTAATAGGTGACCCGAACGTTGCAGACCGAAAGGACGACTTCTAATGAAGACAACGTGGTGGTGTTCTTGTGTGGTAGTGGTCTCGCTGGCGTTTGCCGCCTGCCTCCCCAGTTATTCTTTCGCCGAAGAGGCGGAGGATTGTCCGGGTGCGTGGCAGGAGCAAGCCGTCGAGTACGCCCGCATCATGTCGCGGGTAAAATGGACGCCGGTCGTCGGCGGCATGCCGAACCGGCGCGGCGGCACGTTCGAGGAGGGCACGAAGTATACGGGAGTTCCGTATTCGAGTGTCAAGGCGGTGGGGCGATGCATCGGCTTCGACATTTACCTGAAGACGTTCCTGGCCGCCTTGGAGAATCCCCATAGCGTTCTTTACACCGAGGACCTTTCCGGCAAGGTGTCGAACGCCGCACCGTACTACGGAAAGGTGTGCTCGACGTTTACCAGCTACGCTTTGCAGTGCGCTCTTCCCTACCGGAGTTCGCATCAAGGTACGGAGTTCCGCGAAGGCGTCGTTCTCGTCGACCCGCAATCGGCCCAGACCGCCGAACCCGGCGACATCATTTATACGCCGCCCGCGACCGTCGGCGGGGGTTCTCACGTGGAACTCGTCACGGAGGTGGAGAGAAGCGGGGACAGAGTAACGGCCGTCCGCGTTGAAGAGAGTTCACCGCCAACCACCCGGAACACCCTTCGCAACGCCTCGGCCTTCGATTCCCATCTTGCGGCGCGGGGCAAGAGACTGTATCGGATCACCGACTTCGATGCCTGGCGCGGGCAGAACAAGGCGGAATCGTTCCTGTTTCCCAACTACGACGAGGATTCGGCGACGCCTGCCATCAATCGTGTTCTGCTGCTCGACCGCGGAGACTGGGTTCCCTACTACAAGGATCAGGCCGTGAAGTTCAACGTCATGGACAGGGACTCGAAGGGCGTCCAGTCGCTCGTCATTAAGCGGGGCGACGCAGTAGTTGAGCAAATCGCCTTAAGCGGCAGGGGCGTGGTCGAACGGTTGTTCTCCGAGTGTGGCGATTACACGGCGCATTGCGTGATGAGCGACGGCGCCCTGAGTCAGGCGTGCGAGTTTGCCGTGTGCGAACTGGACTTCCGCCTGCCCGCCGAGACGCTATCGCGGGGCAAGCCTTGGGAAATCCCGTTCACTGCCGGCAACCTGAGCGTTATTGCCGTGCGGCTGATGAGTTCCAAACCTCCGTACGAGCGTTATGACATTTGGCTTACCGAGCAAGACCGCCGTCATGGGAAGGTCGTCGTTCCCGCCGGCCTGGTTCAAGCGACGGGCGTCATGGGAGTGTGGCTGACCGGCGAGAACAAGTATGGCCGCTTGACCAGGCCACAAAGGGTTGTCATCATCGAATAGTCGAAGGAGGCACATCCTGGCCGCAAGAATGGTCTCCGGCAGGCAGTTCTTTGCCCTCGCTTCCGTTATGGCCCTGCTGGCCGACACAAGAGAGTGTTTCGCCTTCTTCCTTTCGCTTCGCGAAGAGAACGCCGATCTGCGGCGCGAGCACTCCCGACAGTTACACAACTTGCTTGCCAGCCGATCAGGTGGCACAAGGCGCCAATGCAAGGTCATCGTCGGCATCAACCGGATTGGACCTGGAGCGCAGGTACCCGCGGGTAGCTCGAATTATTCATCTACGTAGGGTGGGGCAAGGTCGCGTGGGTTGTTGGTGGGCCCGCACAAGCCGCAACCAACCTAATTTACATCTCGCCGCGTGGATGCACACCGGCAGTAGCGACCGATGGGCCACCAAAGAAGGGGCTTGTTTGACCCACCCTACCTATCGTGAATAATCCGGGATAGTCGCAACTATCGAAAAGTGTAAAAGATTCGTCGGATTTCATAATGGACGCCTTTGCACAATCGTTTACAATGAAAGGTAGCGAAACATTTGTGTCCGGTAGTCCTTCTCTGCAAAAGGGATAAGCCATGAAAAGCCCAACCCTGCTCCTCGCGATGGCCCTGATACCGCTGGCTACGATACCGTCCGTCGCTTCTCCACTTGTTCTGTACGAAAACGACTTCAACACCCGCGCCAGCGTTGGAGCCCTTGATAGCAGCGGCGAGGTCGGACCCGTCGACGGCCTGTACACGTTCGACTATTCGATTGGCAACCTGATCCTGGCGTCGCGCTATGATGCAGGTCAAGACCTTTGGATTCGGCGAAATACCGGCAGCGCGGTATGCACGGTTGCCGCAGGTACGCCGGCTGACAACCAGTACGCGCAGTTCGCCACGACGACTAGTTACGGCTATGCTCTCCAGCCGATTGGTTCTCAGATCAACGAGGGCATGGTGCGTATTTCCACCGACATCTTGTCCCCGGCAAGTTGGACCCATTCATCGAAGGTTAGCCAGGTGCGTCTTGGCGATGACGATTTCTATGCGGGGTCGTTGGATAGCAATGACTTGCAGTTCTACAGGCAAACTGCCAGCACGTTCGGCTTTGGAGACACCGGTGGCAACAATCGGTTCACCGTGACTGATGGCGACGGATCAGGTGGTATCACGAACATATACGGCGCTGTCGAGGTGAAGACGCATAATTGGTATCGCTTTGTCGCCGACCTTGACCTGTATTCTAACACGTACTCGGTCAATGTCTACGATTTGGGGCCGGATCATCCGACGTTGGCGACACCGACGCCCAAAGCCGCCGTCGAAACCTTCAGTAATTTGCGCTTCCGCCGTGATTTGGGCAACACCCAGAATGATCTTAACGGCATTACCACCGTGGGTATTGCGTCCTTTGGCAACGCGTCGCCGGTAGGGTACGACAATATCGTCATTTCGGATCCGAGGCATGAGTACGTGCACCACGTTGCAGATACCAGCCCTGCGGTCTACTGGCAATTCGAGGACACGTTCAGCAGCTACAGTTCCACAAACAGGGCTGCCGACACTGCCATGCTGCTGGGTGGCAAGAACGAGGGGTTTGGGGTCAGAAGAACCACGACCATTCCCCTGCCGGGCGCGGGTGGCAACGGCATCCGCGATGATGCGATTGAGTTTGTCAAGGGCAATGCGCTGGGCTATGATGCACTGAACTCGGTTGCCGGCGTTGCCGTCGACAACTACAGCGTGCAAATGTGGGTGAAGTCGACCGCCGAAATTGCCCTATACAAGTCGGGGGACCCTCAGAGCACGTTGAACCAGTCGCTGAACTACTTCTTCGCCCGGTCGCACGCCAACCCTGCCAACGTGAGCAACTCGAACGATGCGGTGCGATGGCAGCTTCCCGATAACCTGAACCTTTCGGGATACCTCGTTGACTCGCCCAGGCTGTCGTACGTGAGCTGGGACCTCAACGGCGGGAGTGCAACTGCGGAAACCGATGACGGAGACGGGCTCGATGGCCGGCCTTTGACTACGGTGACCCCGATCACCCATGACGAGTGGTACCACGTGGTGTTTGTGCGCGAGCCAAGCGGCTGGGTGTCGGTTTACCTCGACGGCAAACTGGAAATCTATAAATACGACCCGCTCAGCAGTGGAGCGTATACCTACGAGGGCGAGTATCTCCTTATTGGCGACCGGGCAAACTATGGGAGTTTTGCCAATTACGGCCTGGCTGGCCTGATGGACGAGGTGGCCGTATGGGGGCGGGCGCTGACGGCCGAGGAGGTGCGGGACTTGTACCGTTTGATCCCGGAGCCCGGTACTCTTCTGCTGCTCGCACTGGCCGGATTGTGCCTGCTGCCGTTCAGGCGGCGTTAGGGCGAATTATTCACATACGTAGGGTGGTGCCAACAAGCCGCATCCCTGGTGGGCCGTCTGTCGCTTCGTTCGGACGTGGTTCCAGGCAAGCAGCGTGCAAATCCGGCCGGGTGCGGCTTGTGCAGGCCCACCGAGGATTTGCGCGACCTTGTCCCACCCTGCGTGAATATTCCCGGCTACACCATCGACTGCAAAGGGAACGGGCAAGGATCACCTGCAAGAAAGTGTAAAAGATTCGTCGGATTCTATAATTGACGGCCATCCGCAATCGGTTAGAATGAACGGTATGGTGTAACGTCTTCTCTGGCAAGCTGCCATACGGCATGCATAAGCGGCACTCGATGGCCGCCTTGTAGGACGGAGGTGGAAGCAATGATTGGAATTACCCGAAACGGCAAACCCGCCGCGTTCACACTTGTCGAGTTGCTTGTGGTCATTACGATCATTGGCATCCTCATTTCACTGCTGCTGCCGGCGGTGCAAAGTGCGCGGGAGGCGGCGCGACTGCTCCAGTGCGCCAACAACCTCAAGCAACTTGCCCTGGCCGTCCACGGCTACCATGGCGTGCACAGCGTCCTGCCGGCCAGCAAGATCGAGTACGGCAGAGACCCTTACGTCGACCGTCTCATGCCGTGGACCGTGGCCATCTTGCCGTTCGTCGAGCAGCAGCCGCTCTACGACCTTTGGGACAGCAACGTCTCGGCGGCGGCCCCGGGAGCCAATAACGGCAACCGGACCGTGTGGCAAAGCCACATGGCCCTGCACACCTGCCCGACCGACCTCATCCGGCCCGGAATGCTCCTCGAATCGCTGGGGTCCAGCGAGTTGCGTGCGCCGGGCTCATACCGTGGAGTTGCCGGAAAGACCCACGGCTGGGTGGGCAACTGCGAAAAAACATGCGGAACCTTCGACTGGCGCGACGAGCATGCGAAACTGGTCGACAGCGGTCTGCTCGGCTGGCGCGGCCCGCTGCACTTCGTCAACCTTCATGCAGCGTCGAAGTACAGGGTGTATCATAGCCGGATCGACGACATCCGCGACGGCACCACCAACACGCTCATGATCGGCGAGTTCCACTACCCCGCCTCGTCGCAGAAGTGGAAGCATCGTGCGAACGGCTGGGCGTGGAGCGGGGTGACCGGCCATGTGATGCCGAGTTCCTGGAACCTACGGGCGCCGTTGGACTATGACCAGTGTTTCATCGAATTGCCCGATCACAGGTGCAATCGGAGTTGGGGCGCGTACCACTCCGGCGGCCTGAACTGGGCGCTGGCCGACGGCTCGGTGCGGTTTATTAGCGAGACCGTCGACATGGGGTTGCTTATGGATTTGGCCTCCATTGCCAGCGGCGAAGTGGCCCAGGTGCCGTGAGGGGCAGACAGGTCTCGACCTTTGCCGGCATACCGGTCCGAGCCGTGCTACAATACGGCCGGCACGATGGGCAAGACAGAAACGGGCGGGAAGAAGAAACACGAGCAAAAGGAGAAGGCAGTATGCGGAGTGTATTCCGGAAATCCATTCCTCGCGGTCCGCGTGAGGGCAACTGCCAACCATCGGCCCCCGCACGGACGCACGCCGCGGTTGCGACGGCCGGGATTGTCTGCAGCCTGCTCCTGTTGACTGCCGGTTGCAGCGGCGTTAAGGCCGTCCCCGTATCGGGCACGGTAACGGTGGACGGGGCACCGGTGGAGAACGTGGCGCTGAACTTCACGCCGATTTCCGCCGAGGGGGCCGAAGGTCCCGGCTCCAGCGGCGTGACCGATGCGCAGGGCCGCTACTCACTGAGGACGATCGGCGACCGTCGGGCTCGTGGTGCGGTAGTTGGAAAGCACCGCGTCATCCTTTCGGAGAGTCTGAGCCTGGCCCCCAATTCCGATCCCTACGATCCGAAGATCACCCCGGAAGAGGCCGAAGCCCGCCTGAGGAAGATAAGCTCCAGCTACAAGCTTCCGCCGTCCGCGCGCGACGGCAGCATAACCTTCGAGGTCCCCCCAGGCGGTACTTCGGAGGCGGACTTCGCCTATTAACAGACAAGACCGATCGCCGCCCCACCCACCGCAGAAAGGCCTGCCCGGGCCTTCCCCCATGACCAATTGCCTTCCCCTTACTCCTTTAGCGAGGTATGCATCATGTCACTCCGAAACTCACTTGGATTGCGTCTCGGCTTAGCGGTCGCGCTGGCATCGGTTTCGGCGTTGGGGCCGGTACCCGCGGCGTTGTGCGCCGAAGGCGAGACGCCCCGTGAACTCCGTATTGGTTGGGCGACGGCCGATATCACGCCGGACCAGCCCGTCGTCCTTACCGGCTTCTCTAGCGCACGGGTTTCCACCGGCGTGACGGACCCGATCACCGCGACGGTTCTCATCCTCGAATCGGCCGCGGGTGGCAAGGTCGTAATGATCTCCGTCGACTTGATCTCGATCAGCCATGATCTGCGCGATCGGGTTCGGGAAAAGGTGAGCCAGTCGCTGCCGGAAATCGACTCGAGCAAGATCGTGCTCAACGCAACGCACACCCACTGCGCACCGGAACATCGCACAAGTCCGGACATGGCCGAGAAACTTGCCAAGCTCGGCATCGAAGTGCCGCTCGCCTGGTCGCGCTGGGGTATCGACCTGGGCGCCATGTCGCCGCTGGACTACGTCGAGTTCGCTGCCTCGAGGATTGCCGAAGCGGTCGAAGAGGCGTGGAAGGAACGCAAGCCCGGCGGCGTGAGCTTTGGCTTGAGCCATGCGGTGGTCGGGCACAACCGGCTTACGGCGTATTATGACGGCAGCTCGCGAATGTACGGCGCCACCGATCGGCCCGACTTCAGCCACGTGGAAGGCTACGAGGACCATTCGGTCGGCCTGCTGTACACCTGGAATGCAGAGGGAGAACTGACGGGGGTAGTAATCAACGTGGCGTGCCCGTCGCAGGTGAGCGGAGGCTCAAAGATCACCGCCGACTTCTGGCACGACACACGGAACGAGCTGCGCAACCGGTTGGGCGAAGGGCTTTTCGTCCTCCCGCAATGCTCTGCCGCCGGCGACCAGTCGCCGGTCGTCATGGTCGGAAAGAAGGCCGAAAGCCGCATGGAACGCCTCAGCGAACGCAGCCGCCGGCAGCAGATCGCCGTGCGCATTGCCGACGCTGTTACTTCGATCCTCCCTTACATGAAAAAGCACATCGATCGCGCGCCGGTCCTCGCACATCGCATGGAGCAGGTTGAACTCAGCCGCAGGCGCCTTTCGGAAGAAGACATCAAGGTTCCCCGCAGCACGCACCATCGGCCTCAAGTGGAATCGGTGGAGCAGGCATGTCAGCGGTTGCTGGGTGAATACCGCGAGCTGCTTAAGGAGATTGAAGAGCAGCCGGAGCGAAAGCAGAAGCCGGGTTGGTTCGGTCCTATCACGGGGGTGTACTGGCGGCTGGGCCGGGCGTCGCGCGTGCTGGACCGCTTCGAACTGCAAAAGACGCAGCCGGCCATGCCGGTCGAAGTCCACGTGATCCGAATTGGCGATATGGTGATCGCCACGAATCCGTTCGAACTCTACCTGGACTATGGAATGCAGATGAAGGCCCGCAGCAAGGCCGTGCAAACCTTCGTGGTCGAACTTGCCGGCGGCGGCGCCGGCTACCTTCCAACTGCGCGGTCGGTGGCGGGCGGTGCTTACGGCGCCATCCCGGAGAGCACCGAAATCGGCCCGGAAGGCGGTCGCGAGTTGGTCGAACGGACCCTGGAGTTGATCGAGTCGCTTTGGGTGGAGAAGTGACCGCCTTTGGAGTGCGGGAATTCATTCCCGCTTTCCCGCCTCCATAACTGCGCGTATCACACCATCACGCCGAAGCAGCACACGCCAAACAGCTCCATCAGGCTGCAAAAAAGTGCAAAAGCTTCATCGGATTCTATAATTGACACCGCGTCTCGAAGGGTTGAAAATGCCCCAGCACACCTCGAAAGCCCGTACCGTGTCGCGCCGCGGTTTCCTGTGCCAATCGGCCATGGCGTCAGGTCTTTCCGCGGGGGGCATTCCCATGTTGGCACTGGCCGCAGATTTGCAGGCCGGCCCGCTGCGCGCCGGGGCTGCGACGGCTGACATCACGCCGCCGGTGGGCGTGTCGATGAAGGGACCCATCGGTGGCAACGGTATCGTCCGGAAGATCCACGATCCGCTCTCGGCCCGGGCCATCGTGCTCGACGACGGCGCCACCCGGCTGGCGATTTGCGCGTGCGAAACGACCATGATCTGGGCCAGGAGCATGGAGCGGGCCAAGCGGCTGGCGGAAGCCGAATCGGGCATTCCCGTCGACCGTATTCTTATTTTCGCGACCCATGCCCACAGCACGCCGCGCATGAACGGGATGGGCACAGCAGCCATTGACAAGGAATACTACGACTACTTCGAACGTCAGATCGCCGCGGCCATCTGCAACGCCGCTGAGCGGACGGCGCCCGCCCGGGCCGGCTGGGCCCAGGTCGACGTGCCTGAGTTCATCGCCCGGCGTCGATTTCGTATTGAGCCGGGCTCGAACGGCCCGAACCCGTTCGGCGAGACGACCGACCGGGCTTGGATGTACGCCAAGGCGCCCACGCGAATCGAGCCACTCGGCCGTCCCGATCCACAATTCTCGTTCCTTCTATTGCAACATGCCGACGGCCGGCCTATGGCAGCCCTGGGCAGTTATTCGGTCCATTATACGGGCGGGTTCAATCAGGACGAGGTCAGCGCTGATTATCCCCCTCATTTCAGCCGGCGCCTGGCCGAGTTGTTCGGTGTTGACGAGCAACGCGACGGCTTCGTTGGAATGGTGGCCAACGGGAACAGTGGGAACCTCGGCGGCTCGCAGGGGCAACGCGGTTACGACGGCATGAAGCGTGTGGGGTACCGCCTCGCGGAAGTGGCTTACAAGGCATGTCAGACAATGGAGTTCCACGCACACGTACCGGTGGCCATGCGTGAAGAGCGGTTGGAATTGGGCGTGCGTCGCCCCGACGCCCAACGGCTGGCCTGGGCTGAGGCCGGCGAAGCGGGCCAATGGAATGAGCCTGCCCACAAATGGCGCGATGTTTACGTGTGGAATACCTTGCAGTTGAAGGACTATCCACCGACCGTCGCCCCGAAATTCCAGGTGATTCGCATCGGCGAGGTCGGTATTGCCAGCAATCCCTGTGAGATGTACGCCGAAACCGGGCTTAAGATCAAGGAACAGAGCCCGCTGCCGGTCACATTTAACATTCAGTTGGCCAACGACTACAATGGCTACCTCCCCCCACCCGAACAGCATGTCCTCGGCGGCTACACGACCTGGCCGGCGATTTCGAGCTACTTGGAACTGGAGGCGTCGGAAAAGATTCGCGAACACTTGGTTCGGATGCTGACGCAAGTCTAATGGGACAATCGGGGTTCTTCCACACCCACCGTATTGGGAGAATGTCATGAGAACTCGTCGCGTCGCACACACTCTGCTGAGCCTGGCACTCGTACTGCCGGCAACCGTTTTCGTAGGGTTGCATCCGGTAGAAAGAGCCGCGCTCGCAGAGGAGACGAAGCGCCCGAACGTGTTGTTCCTCGCCGTCGACGACCTTCGCCCGCAACTGGGTTGCTACGGCCACGAGCACATGGCCAGCCCGCGGCTGGACGCGCTGGCGGCCAGTGGAACCCGGTTTAACGCGGCTAGCTGTATGGTTCCGGTTTGCGGGGCTTCGCGTGCAAGCTTGATGGCGGGCCTTCGTCCCACCCGCAATCGCTTCGTGATCTGGAATTGCCGGGCGGATCGCGATGCGCCGGGCGCAGTGCCGCTGCATACGCATTTCACGCGGAACGGGTATTACGCGGTGTCGCTCGGCAAGGTGATCCACGTTCCCGAGGACCATGCCGGCGGCTGGTCGGAGGAGCCGTGGCGACCGGAAGGCTCTGTTTCCTACTGCGATTGCTACCTGCTGCCCGAAAGCGTTGAGATCGCGCGGCGGCATCGGGAAGCGGCGCCCCGGGGCCCGAACGCCCGGCACCGCGGGCCGGCGTACGAGGCGGCCGACGTTCCTGACGGAGCCTACTCGGACGGCATAACGACTGCGCGGGCGATCGCCGATCTGCGGCGATTGGCCAAGGAGGAGCAGCCGTTCTTCCTGGCCGTGGGTTTCATCCGGCCTCACTTGCCGTTCCTGGCGCCGCAGCGGTATTGGGACCTTTATGATTTTGAAGACATCCAGCTTCCTGCGAATTATCATCCGCCGAAAGACTGCCCCCGGGCCGCGCTGCACAGTTGGAGTGAGCTGCGCGCTTACGCCGGCATCCCGCAGCAAGGGCCTCTAACCGATGAAACCGCCCGCCGGCTCATCCACGGCTACTACGCCTGCGTCAGCTACGTCGACGCCCTGGTGGGCAGAATCCTGGACGAACTCGAGCGTCTCGACCTCGACGAGAACACGATCGTCATCCTCTGGGGCGACCATGGCTGGCAGCTTGGCGAACACGGACTCTGGTGCAAGCATTCGTGTTTTGAGACTTCGATGCGGGCGCCGCTGATCGTCCGCGCGCCGGGCATGCCGCCGGAAGTCGAATGCAAGGCGCCGGTCGAGTTCATCGACATTTACCCGAGCCTCTGCGAGCTGGCCGGTTTGCCCTTGCCGGAGCATCTTCAGGGGACGAGTTTCGTCCCGCTGCTGCGCGGCGCCGCCGGATCGGAAGCCCGGGAGGCCGCCGTCGGCCGCTACGGCCGGGGCGAGACCATCCGCACCCTGCAATACCGTTATACCGAGTACCTCGACAACCGCGGCCAACCGGTCGCCCGGATGCTCTACGATCATCAGGCCGACCCCGACGAGACCGTCAACGTCGCCGAACATCCGGCAAACCGGGAAGTAGCCGATAGGCTGAGCGAGCGGTTGCGGGCAATCCGTATGGAGTTGGAGCGTAAGTGAGATCACACATCCGGTTTTGTGCGGTTGCAGAATGGCTGCCAAAGCTCTACAATTTTTCCAGAATAAGGAGAGGTTCCTCCATGTTTGCATTTCGCCAGTCTTTGTGTGCCGTCTTGATGTCCATCGTCGTCTGCAGCCTCGTTTTGGTACGCGGCGGAGTCATGGCTGCCGACGAGGACGCTAAGCTGCTGATCGGGTGGGCGACAACCGACATCACGCCCGATCAGCCCGTCCTGCTGTCGGGACAGTTTCACGCGAGGATTTCCGGGGGAGTAATGGACCCCGTCACCGCGACGGCGTTGGCATTGGAATCGCCCCGCGACGGCAGCCGCCTGGTCATGGTCAGTTGCGACCTGTCGACCATGCACGACGCGGTGCGCGACGGAGTGCGCGAGCGTCTGCGGCGGGACCTGCCCGAGTTGGACCCCATGGCCGTACTGCTGTTCGCCACGCACACGCATTCCGGGCCGGTGACTCAGATACTCGAACGCTATCGGCCCGGCCGGGAGCTGATCCGCCATCCGTACGGGGTGGAATTGGACGCGATGAATCCGATCGACTATGTCGAGTGGGCAACGGCCCGCATTGCCGATGCGGTTGCCCGCGCTTGGCGCGGCCGCGCTCCGGGCGGCATCGCCTTCGGCCTCGGCCATGCCGTGGTGGGCCAGAACCGTTTGATCGCGTACAGGCCCGGCCACTCACAAATGTACGGCAAGACCGACCATCCCGACTTCAGTCACGTGGAAGGCTACGAGGATCATGCTCTGAACATACTGGCCACCTACGATCGGGATCGCCGCCTGACCGGGCTGGTGATCAACGTGGCGTGTCCCTCGCAGGTGAGCGAGAGCATCTACCAGGTCAGTGCCGATTTCTGGCACGATACCCGCTTGGAACTGCGGCGGCGTCTGGGCGACGAGTTGTTCGTTCTGCCCCAGACCGCCCCCTCCGGCGATCAATCGCCGCACGTGCTGGTGGACAAGCGGGCCGAGGCCCGCATGGAGCGAATCACCGGCCGCTCGCGGCGGCAGCAGATCGCCACGCGCATCGCCGATGGGGTCGCGGCCATCCTCCCGTTTGTCGAAAAGGAAATCGAGTTCTCCCCGAAGCTTCAACATCGGGTTGAAACCGTGGAACTGCCACGCCGCGAGGTCCCCGAAGCCGACTCGATCCAAGCCGCGGCCGAGGCGGAACGGCAACGCAAGACCTATGAAGACATGCTCCAGAAGCTGCAATCCGACCCCGAAGTGCGAGAGAAACCCAACTGGTACCGCGATATCACCCGCGCCCACAGCCTGATGAAGCGGCACGAGCGCGTAGCAGAGCGCTTCGAGCTGCAACAAGCACATCCGAACCTGCCAATTGAAGTGCACGTGGCGCGGCTGGGCGACATGGCGTTCGCTTCCAATCCTTTTGAGTTCTACCTGGACTACAGCCTGCAAATCCAATCGCGCAGCAAGGCGGTCCAGACGTTCGTGATTCAACTGGCGGGCCCCGGATCCTATCTGCCGACCCTGCGGTCGGTGGCGGGCGGCGCTTACGGCGCCGTGCCAGCCAGCACGGAGGTCGGCCCGGAAAGTGGCAGGCAACTGGTAGAATGGACCGTAGATGCAATCAACAAGTTTTGGGACTAAGTTTACACAGGAGCTGAGAATATGTCGACACAAAACGGTTCGTCGGAAATCAAGAAGACCTCGCGCCGCGCATTCCTTCAGAAGTCCGCCACCCTGGCCGGAACCGCCATGGCGGCAAGTTTGCCGCTGGCCCGCGGGGCGCACGCGGCCGGGAGCGACGTCATCAAGATCGGTCTGATCGGGTGCGGTGGCCGCGGCTGCGGCGCCGCCATGAACGCCATGAACGCCGGCAGCGATATCCGCCTGGTAGCCATGGCCGACTTGTTCGAAGCGAAGGTCCACGCGGGCCGCAGCCGCTTGCAGAGAGGCAAGAAGGCCGATCAGGTGGCCGTTGACGACGACCACCTGTTCTTCGGCTTCGACGGCTATGAGAAGGTCCTTGCCAGCGACATCGACGTCGTGCTCATCGCCGCCACTTCCCATTTCCATCCGCGAATGCTCGAAGCCGCCGTGAAGGCGGGAAAACACATCTTCTGCGAGAAACCGCACTCGCTCGATTCGCCTGGCGTGAAGCGGGTTGTTGCCGCCTGCGAAGAAGCCAGACAGAAAAAGTTGTGCATCGTCTCCGGCCTGATGAACCGCTACAACTTGTGTGTGCGCGAAACAGTCAAGCGAATTCACGACGGTGCAATCGGCCGGGTCATGACCATTCAAGAGACCTACTGTGTTGCGCCCTATCACGTCAACCAGCGCAATCCCGAATGGACCGAACTGGAGTGGCAGTTTTACAACTGGTACCACTTCAACTGGCTGGCCGGCGATCAGTGCATGCAGCAGTTGATTCACAGTATCGACAAGGGCGCCTACGTCATGAACGACGAACCGCCTGCGAAAGCATGGGGCATGGGCGGCCGGGCCGCCTGCTTCGGTGAGCAGTACGGTGACCTGTTCGATCATCAGACCGTTGTGTTCGACTACGCCGGTGGCGCACGCACGTACGGCCTGTGCCGTAACCAGATAGGCGTGCGCAACGAGTTGTCCGACTTCGTCTACGGCACCAAGGGCACCGCCGATCTGCTGCGCGGGCGCATCGAGGGCGAAACTGAGTGGCGCTACGAAGGCCCGACCGTCAGCCCCTACGACCAGGAGCATGTCGAGCTGTTCGCTGCTATCCGCGCCGGTGAAGTGATCAACGACAGCCGGCACATGGCCGGCAGTACCCTGCTGGCCTTGTTGGCGCAGGCGGTTTGCCATACCGGGCAGGAGATTACCTGGGACCAGATTGTCGAGTCGGAGATGAGCTTCGAATTGCCCCGCTACGGCTGGGACGTCGAGCCGCCCATCAAGCCGAACGACCGGGGCGAGTACGACATCGCCATTCCGGGCATAACCAAGTTCGTTTGACGGCCTCGTCTACCACAACTGCTCATGGATGACGGCGCACGCGCTGGCGCAGCCGGTCTATTGCCGCGGCGCAACCTGTCCGCGCTTCGGCCAGGCGCGCAAGTCTCTTTTCCTCCGGCCCCTGGAGGTAGTCCAACATGATGCGTTCGGCGTCGGCAAATTCGGCGGCCACCTCGGGTAGCTCGGCGGCAATTTCCATGGGAATGCTGGTTACCCCGTTGGCATCGCCGTGGAGCAAGTCTCCCTGCCGGACCACGAGCCCGCCAATTCGGACCGGCGAGGCGACGTCGATGAGTTGCGGGTAGCCGTGCGAGCAGATGGTCGCACCGGTGAAGACGGGAAAACGCAGCTCGGCAACCTGTTCGAGGTCGCGTCCCGCGCCGCTGCTGACCAGGCCGACCGCCCCGAACGCCCGATAAGTCGAGCACATCACTTCGCCGAACACCGCACCCACGGGCGGATTGTCCAGGTCGTCGATAACCACGACGGCCGGCCCGGGCAGCGAGTCGAACGAGCAGACTTGGTCGACCATTTTTGCGTAGACGCCACCGCCCGGCGGCGGCGGAAACGAGGCCCGAAACGTGGCGGTGGCCGCGTAACCCACCATGGGCCGCAGCGTCGGAAAGCACGCGCGAATGCGACTGTCCATGAAACCGGCGTCTTGCGGCAGAATGCCATATAGCTCGATGGCGTTGCAGATGGTTGGCGTGTCAAACTGGGCAAGCAGGTCAAGGGCTGCCTGGGCAATGGGCATGGCAATAACTCCCGTGATGTAACTGGCAATAACTCTCTGGAGTGGCTTGTGCTTAACGCCATGGAGCAGCCGGCGGAAAATGGCCGGCTTGGGGTGCATTTGAATAAGAGAACCGAAGCTGCAAGGAAGGTCAAGGTGTGGCAATGCCCCTGCGTAACCGTAAACCGGCAAATCACTTACGGAAAAACCTCGTCTTTCCGGGAACCGCAAGGGATTTCGCCTCGTACCATAGGGTGCCCGCGCCACGATAAGCTACACTTGACATTGGACGCGCAATTTCGGGAGCTGCCGCAACGCGGCGTTTCCTTGCCTTTTCGATGGGCATTTTCGCTGCGGAACCGGTGCAACCCCCTTTGCGAGTCTTGTCCCCATGCCGGGGGCGGAAATAATTCTGCGGGCATTCGCGAACAAGGTCTCGCGGCCTGCGGTAACTTCGCATTGGGAACACGAGGCATGCGCTGCACGGCCCAACGGCCGGGCGAATAGACCGCCGGAAAACTCGCAACGGGCAGCGGCCCACCGAGGGCAATGGCCCCTGTCGTCAGCGAGCCGGCAGAAGAGGGGAGGCAACTATGAGCAGGAACCAGACGATCGAAAAGCTGAGGCAGGTCTTGCTGAAACGCCGCCAAGCGCTGCGCAAAGCACTGGCTGGTGAGTTGAGCGAACTCGAGGCCCTCAACCGGGCTGCAAGCGGCGACGAGGTGGACATCGCACTCGATTCCGCCTATGATGAGATGAACGCCCAACTGGCTGAACTGGAAAGCCGCGAACTCGCCCAGATCGAGAAGGCCCTTGAACGCATGGAGGATGGTACGTACGGCATCTGCGAGGTGACCGGCAAGCCAATCCCAATGGCCCGACTCCAGGCCCTGCCGTACACGACCGTCCGGGTTGAGGCCCAGCGCGAATTGGAGCGCATGGAGGCCGAAGGCCACGGGGCGATCGACTTTAGCCGCATTCTCGACCAAGGTGATGACGACCTTCGCGTTTCCTTCACCGATTTCGAGATCGCGTGAGTGTCCAGCGCGAAGGATCGGGTATGTTCGGAGCACTACTGGCCGCGTTGACTCTCCTGGCCCAACCGGGGGCCGATGACGACGTGCAGCTTCAGGTGCGCCGGTTGACGCGGCAGCTCGACTCGTTGCGGCTGGCCGATCGCGATGCTGCCGAGGCCGCCCTAATCGAAATGGGCCCGGCCGTGCTCGACCACCTCCCCCCGGTCACCGACCGTACGCCGGACGGCGTTGCGCAGCGGCTGGGACGGGTGCGGCAGAAGCTTGAACAGGCCGTGGCGGAAGGAATGGCCGAACCGTCCATCATCAATCTCGGCCCCGCGACATTGCGACTTTCGGCTCTGCTGGCTGCGCTTCAGGAGCAGTCGGGCAACCGGATCGTCGACGCACGGGCACAGTTCGGCCACAAGGTCGCCGATCCGGAACTGAAGGTCGAGTTCCAGCAGATGCCTTTCTGGGAGGCGCTCGATTCCGTTCTGGATCTGGCCGGGTTGACCGTCTATCCCTACGGTCAGGAACGTGCCATTCACGTCGTGGCGCGGCCCGAGGGGCAGGCGCCGCGAATGGGGCGTGCCTGCTACAAGGGCCCTTTTCGCATCGAGCCCGTGCTGATCCGCGCCGAGCACGACCTGCGCCGCTCCGCCAAGCCCCTGCTGCAGCTTACCAATGAGATCTCCTGGGAGCCTCGTGTCCGACCGATCAGCCTCGAGCAGGCGATGTCGGCCGTCGAGGTCAAGGATGAACACGGCGACGCCCTGGCGGTCGACGATCCGGAGGCCACGCTTGAAGTGCCCGTCGAGGATGACCGGACGGCGACCAACCTGGCATATTCCCTCCAGTCGCCACCCCGCAGGATTGAGCGCATTGCCGGGTTCAACGGCACGCTGCGGGCGGTCATTCCCGGCAAGGTGGCCACGTTCCGGTTCGACGGGCTGCTTGAGGCGAAGAACGCGCGGCAACGCATCGGCGGGGCCACGGTAACGCTGGAGCAGGTGCGGCGCACCGGCGAGTTCTGGGAGGTGGCCATCCGGGTACGGTTCGACGACGCCGGTCCGGCTCTCCAGTCGCACCGCGGCTGGATATTCAACAATCCCGCCTACCTGCAGTCGCCCGACGGGGAAAGAACCGCCTACGCCAGGTTCGAGACGACCCGGCAGGCCGAGAACGAGTTAGGCATGGCCTACCTGTTCGCCCTCGACGGCCCACCCGCGCAGCTTCAGTTCGTCTATGAGACTCCGGTTCTCGTGCTGGACGTCAAACTGCCGTTCGAGCTGAAGGACATCCCGCTGCCGTGACCGGGTCCCCATTCTCCGAGCTATTCGACCCCTCGCGCCGGCGTTCGTTTCGCGGGAAACTGCTTCGCTGGTTCGGCCGCCATGCCCGCGATCTGCCGTGGCGCCGCACTCGCGACCCCTACGCCGTGTGGCTGAGCGAGATCATGCTCCAGCAGACCCAAGTGGTTACGGTGCTGGGGTACTTCGAGCGGTTCCTTAAGCGGTTTCCCGACGTGGAGTCGCTCGCACGGGGCGACGAGCACGAAGTGCTCCGGCTCTGGGAAGGATTGGGCTACTACCGGCGGGCGCGTCAGCTTCACCGGGCGGCAGGGATCATCGTTTCCCGGCACGGCGGGCAATTCCCCCGCGACCTGGAAAGCGCGCTCCGTCTGCCGGGAATCGGCCGCTACACGGCCGGGGCTATCCTGTCGATTGCGTTTGACGCCCGCCTGCCGATTGTCGAGGCGAATACCCAGCGGCTGCTCAGCCGGCTGGCGGCCTTCCGCGGCGACCCGGCCTCCCGCGAAGGCCAGCGGTTTCTGTGGCAGTTTGCGGAGTCGCTGTTGCCCCGCAAACAGGCCGGGCAATTCAATCAGGCGCTGATGGAATTGGGCAGCAAGGTATGCGTGCCGAGGGCGCCGGACTGCACAGAGTGCCCCGTAGCCACGCTCTGCGAGGCCCGGCGCCTGGGCCTCCAGGCCGACATACCGCCTCCAAAACGCAGGATTCCGTCCACCGCGCGGCGCGAGGCAGCCGTGCTGCTCCGCCGCCGCGGGCGCGTGTTGTTGCTCCGATGCCCGGAAGGCGGCCGTTGGGCCGGCCTGTGGGACTTTCCTCGCGTACCCATCGAGAGTGAACAACCGGCTGACCGGATGCGTGAACTCGTCGACAAGGTACGCAGCCTGACGGGCGCCGTCATCGAACCAGGCGAACTGCTCCACACCATCCGGCACGGTGTGACCCGCTACCGAATCACGCTTGAGTGCTATGCAGCGCGTTGCCTGAGCATGGGGGATCCACCCGACGGCGCCGAGCTGGAATGGCTCCGCGCCGAGCAGCTTGCCCATTATCCCCTCAGCACCACCGGCCGCAAGCTGGCACGGTGGGTGTAGCAAGTCCATTTCTGCACATCGACGCGCCCCTGCCGGCGGAGGTTGTCTTGTTCAGCCGTAACCGTTCACGGGGCGGCGCGGGCAGTTTTCTCCGCTCCACGCGAAGGGGACAGTCCCCCTGTGAACGGTTACGTTCAGCCTTTGTCTCGCTCTTCCGTGCCGACCGCATCGAGGGCCTGCTGAATCGACGCGTAGTTGCGTGGCTCACCCACGTCTTCCGGCCACTCCACTCTCTGGAGCAGATCGCGCACCGGACCCTTCGTTGCGGCTAGTGCGAATCGCACGCCGTGGGCGACGTAGTCCTTCATCAACTCCGCCAGCGTCTCCGTTGCCGAGGCGTCGACGTCGTTCACGCCCGACATGTCCAGAATTACCGACCGTAGATTTTGATCCGCATTCAGACGGCGTCGGAGCCACTGCTCCACGAATCCCATGTTGGCGAAGTACAGCGAGGCGTCGATCCGCACAAGCAATACACCCGGCCAGGTCTTCGCCTCCGGATAGCGCGCCGTGCTGCGGAAGACGCCTTCAGACTCTACGTAGCCGAGTTCCGTGATTCGTGGATGCGAACTGCGCCAGATGAAAAGAGCGAGGCAATACCCGACGCCGCCGAGCACACCGGCCTCCGGGCCCGCACCCAGCGTCAGCAGGAAAGTCAGAACGATCGCGAAGCCATCAGCCTTCTTCACTCGGAACGTTCGGCGCGTCGCGCCGACGTCGATAAGTCCGGCGACCGCCGCGATGACGATGGCGGCCAGCGCGGCCCTGGGCAGGTAGCGGAACAGCGGCGTGAGGAGCAAGAGAGTCAGCGCAATCACACCTGCTGTGATGAACGATGCGAGTGGAGTGCGGGCACCGGCCCGGTAGTTCACCGCGGTCCGCGAGAACCCGCCCGTGACGACGTAGCCCGAAGTGAAGGCCGCGGCGAGGTTCGCCATACCCAGGGCGCGGAGTTCCCGGTTGGGATCGACCCGGTAGCGCTCGCGGGTCGCGATGTGTTCGGCCACCGCGATCGATTCGATGAACCCGATAAAGACAATCGTCAGGGCTGCCGGAACGAGAAGGACCGCCCGGGCGGCGTCCAGGCCCGGCAAGACCAGCGGCGGCAGCCCGTGCGGCACCTCACCCACGATGGCCACACCATGCCGGTCGAGACCCAGGGTGTAGACCAGGAGGGTCGCAATGATGACAACGAGCATGGCCGCGGGGATTCGCGGCGCCTTGCGTTGCAGGAGCAGAAGCACACCAACCCCGCCGAGGCCGATGACAAGCGTCAGCGTATGTGCTTCGCCGATGCGCAGGGCTGCCTCCCAAACCAGCATGGGCGCTGAATGTTGGTCGGCAAGCGGGACGCCAAGCAGGTGTTTGAGTTGACTCAGCCCGATGAGCACGGCAGCGCCGGCCGTGAAGCCTGTGATGACACCGTGCGAAAGGTAGTTTGCCAGGAATCCCATCCGCGCCAGGCCCAGCACGAACTGCAGCGCGCCGGCCATCAGCGTCAACAGCAGCACGAGTTGGATGAACTCCGCACTGCCCGGCTCTGCCAGCGGCGCGCAGTTCGTCAGAACCAAAAGCGACAGCATGGCCACGGGACCGACGGCCAGGTGCCGGGACGAGCCGAACGCGGCGTAGACGACCAGCGGCACAAACGAGGCGTAGAGGCCGACAACCGGCGGCAAGCCCGCAAGCATGGCATAGGCCATTCCCTGGGGCACGAGCATCACTCCGACGATCAGGCCGCCCGACAGGTCGCCTGCCAGATCGGCACGCCGGTAGCGCCGGAGCCAGCCGATGGCCGGCATAGCCTTTTCCGGCCGTCCCGCGTTTCGGCCGCCGCTGTCGCCACCGTCGCTCACAACCCCGCCCGTTCGATTACCCACAGAAGGAGTACCAGCGCCAGGGCCACCGGCGCCACAACCACCCAGGCGTTGACCTTAGCCAGTTCCGGGAGGGTTAGCGTCCCGAAGTCGCCTTTGTGCAGGATGCCGGCTTCGAGCTTCGGATAGACGGCGGCAAACAGTCCGGAGCCAATCAGCATTCCGACCGCCCCGCCCAACAGGGCGTCCAAGTAGCCGTTCCCGATGGCGCCGGCCACCGTTCCGGGGCAGTAGCCCAGCAGGCCGAATCCCACGCCGAAGATGAGCCCGCCAATGACCGTCATGCCCACCGAACCTGACTTGGGATGGAGTTGTGCCAGGCCGAGATCGCGCAAGAGGTGGACGCCGATCATGCCGGTCACCACGGCCGAGAGCATGACCTTGACGACGGTGAAGTCCTCGAGCAGAAGTTGGGCGATAATGACGTCATACTTCGTGACGCCGCCCTTATGCAACAGAAAGCCGAAGACGATGCCGGCGGCGAAGCCGATCGCAAGTTGAGCCTTTTTGTTTTCGTGCAAACGAGTGAGCATATCAATCACCTCCCCGCTTAGGACCCGAGAACCTTGTACAGTAGCATGGCCGTGGCAATGCCGCCGGCGAAGAAGCAGCACGCGGCAATCCAACTGCTCACCGCCAGTTGGAGCACTCCGCTAATTCCGTGCCCGCTGGTACAGCCGCCGGCCCAGCGCGCGCCGAATCCCAGCAAGACGCCGCCGGCCAGTGCCGCGACGAGCCGGACGGCGGGCGAACTGCCGAACGCCGCCGCCCAGGCTGAGGGCACCCAATCGAGGGAAAAGTCGCCGGAAAGCAGTGCCGAAAGCGCCGCGCCCACGACGACCCCCAGGATCAGCAACACCTCCCAGTTGAACACCGGCGGGACCTTCCGGTAATAGTCCTTTTCCAGAACCTTCTCGCCGCGCACCCCTTGCTCGATCAGGCCGCTAACGCGCGCAAACGCGCTGGAACAACCGAGGGTCTTGTTCAGGAACACGAAAACGCCGCAACTGAGCAGCCCGATGCCGACGCCCACGGCGTACGGCGACCATCTGGTCATGGTAATCCAGTCCATCAGTTTGCCTCCTTTGCGGGAAAAGCTACTCTTCTTTGCCGAGGAATGCGGGGCCGTGAGGCGCCTTGCACATGGGGCAGGCGGGCGCAAAGCCGGCCGCACCGTAGCCCATCATGCCCCCAGCCACGTTCCACACTTCCTTGAACCCTTCACGCTTCAACAAGCTGGCCGCCAGGCTCGAACGGTGCCCCGTGCTGCACACGACGACGATCCGGCCGTCAACCGGCAGTTCGCCGTGCCGTGTGCGCAGATCGGGGGCGGGTATATTGACGGCGCCCTCGATGTGCCCCGCCTCGAACTCGCCGCTCGCACGGACGTCCACAAGGACCAGGCCGTCGCCGGCGACCATCATCTTCTGTAACTCCTGGGCCGAAAGCTGGGGGACGTGGTCCGTGGGCAGTCCCTGCCGGGCCCAGTTGTACAGCCCGCCGTCCAGGAAGCCGACGGTCCGGTCCAGGCCGACCCGGCGCAGCCAGGCGGTCGCCTCGGCTGCTTGTTCAGCCCGTTCGCACACCAGAAGGATGTCCTGGTCGACCGGCACAACCCACCCCGAGAACGTCACGAAGTTGCCGCCGAAGTCGACGTGGATCGACCCTGACACATGCTGGCCGCCAAAGGCGTCGTAGCTGCGGCAGTCGAGCACCACGGTGCCGGGTTCCTTTGCCCGGGACGCAAATTCCTTCGGAGCGATCGGCAGGGGCAGTGCCAGATCTTTGACCATTGCCGGGCCCTCCGCATTGGTCGCGCTGCACCGGCTGAAATGGTCCGGGGCAGCCGGCATGTGAGTGGTCAGCGAGGCAATGAACTTCTCCTTATTGTCGATCTGTAAAGCGGCATTGTACCGCTTCTCGTAACCGATCGTGCTCGTGCGTTTGGCTCCCATGGCCCTTCCGCACAGGGATCCGGCGCCGTGGGCGGGATAGACCTCGCAGAAGTCGGGCAGTTTCAGGAGCTTGCCGTGCAGGTTGTCATAGAGCTTCGCGGCCAGCTCCTCGGCCTTGCCGGGAAACAGGTCGGGCCGGCCCACGTCGCCCACAAACAACGTGTCGCCGCAGAAGATCGCAACAGGCTCCTTGCCGCGGGCGCGGTCCGTGACAACGTACGTGATGTGCTCCGGAGTGTGCCCCCCCGTGTCCAGCACGGCAATGGACAGGTCCTCGATCTCGAAGGTATCTCCCTCTGCCACCGCAACGTGCTCGAACCGGCACTTGCCTGCCTTGGGCGCATAGATCTTCGCCCCTGTCTTCTCGGCGAGGTCAAGGTGGCCGGAAATGAAGTCGGCGTGCAGATGGGTTTCCAGGATGTGCGTGATCTCCATGTTCATGTCCCGGGCGGCGTCGATGTAGATTTGGACGTCGCGCCGGGGGTCAACGATCGCGCACTTGTTGGAACCGCCTAGCAGGTACGAACTGTGGGCCAGGCCCTTAACGAAGAATTGCTGGACAAACATGGATTTCGCCTCCTTTACGGTTGCCGTATAGACGCAGAAACATGTTTCCGGACGAGAGACTCTTAGCCCGCATCCTAGATCGGCTGCCACGGTGCGTCAAGCCCCCTAACTCCTCACGATGTGCCACCCGGCTGCCGGAATGCCTTACCGCACACGCGGGGGACCCTGGCGGTTTGAGTTAGCAGGGCCGATAATACCGCCGATAATCACATTGAGCAGTCGCATCGTGGGATAGGCTTCCAGCGCCTGTCGATTCTGTTGACAGGTTGGAGGCCTATCCCACGCAGTTGCCGACAGGCTGGAAGCCTGTCCCACGGATTTGCTGGAAGCCTGTTTCACGCAGTATTGTTTTACGCCGCCTAGCGAAGGAGCAAACCTATGAGTGCCAGCAGCAGCCCAAGCCAGCCTTCCCTCAACCCCACAGCCGCCTGTTGTGGTGGTTCGCCGGAGGGCTTGACGCTCGGCCCGGTTGGCACCTTCTTGCGCCACCATTTCCGGCATTTCAACGCAGCCGCGTTGATCGACGCAGCCCAGGGCTATCACGAGTTCCTCCAACGGGGTGGCAGGATGATGATCTCCCTGGCCGGCGCCATGAGTACGGCGGAGTTGGGCCTGTCGCTGGCCGAAATGATCCGCCGCGGCAAGATCCACCTGATCACGTGTACCGGCGCCAACCTTGAGGAGGACATATTCAACCTGGTAGCCCACGACTTCTACGAGCGCGTGCCGCATTACCGTGACCTTACACCGCAGGACGAGGCGGCGCTGCTTGCCCGGCACATGAACCGCGTGACCGACACCTGCATCCCTGAAATGGAGGCCATGCGCCGCATCGAGAAAGCGATGCTCGAGGTTTGGACCGCTGCCGACCGGAAGGGGCAACGTTACTTCCCTCACGAGTTCTTCCAGCAGATCCTCTCAAGCGGGGCCCTGGAGCCGTCGTACCAGATCGATCCCCGGCATTCGTGGATGCTCGCCGCACTCGAGCAAAAAGTGCCCATCGTCGTACCCGGCTGGGAGGACTCCACGTTGGGCAACATGTATGCCGCGGCGGTCATTCGCGGCGACGTGAAGAATGTTCATACCGTGCGCACCGGAATCGAGTACATGACCTGGCTTGCCCGGCATTACCTGGAAACGACCGAGACAAACCCCTTGGGCATGTTCCAGATCGGCGGCGGCATTGCCGGCGACTTCCCGATATGCGTGGTACCGATGCTGCAGCAGGACCTCGAAATGGAAGCGCCGCTCTGGGGTTACTTCTGTCAGATCAGCGACAGCACCACGAGCTACGGCTCCTATTCCGGCGCGGTGCCCAACGAGAAGATCACCTGGGGCAAGCTGGGAGTCGATACGCCGAAGCACATCATCGAATCGGACGCGGCCATCGTCGCCCCGCTGGTTTTCGCCTATCTGCTCGGCTGGTGAACGGCCGCCCGATCGTTTACCGGCGACGGCGCAGGATGCCTTCTCCGCTGGCCCGGATTATTCATATGCATAGGGTGGGTCAAGGTCGCGTGAGTCATTGGTGGGTCTGCACAAGCCGCAACCAAGCTGATTCACAGCCCGCGACCTAGAAGCACACCGGAAGCAGCAACCGATGACCCACCAAAGAAGCGGCTTGTTTGACCCACCCTACCTATCGTGAATAATCCGGGCGAGAAACAAAGGGGGCGGTCCCATCTTCGCGTCTGAACCTCCGGCAGATTGCGACTCCGGACGCCGTACCGCGAGACCTGGGACAGCCCCCATGAACACCTGCGAGGCAGGCAACCGCTTGCCGGGCGCGTCAATCGCTTTGGACGGGCTGCGTGCCACTGCACGCTTCAGGGTTCGCCCCGTTGGGGAAGCTGCAACCCCCGTAACGCCAAGGGTCCGCAAACGGCCGAGGCGCCACCGGCAAGCTGTAAAAGGATTAATCTGGAAAGGACTCCTGTCTACGGGGTCTTAGGAAACGGGTCACTCCGACTCGGCAAAAAAAGACTCCTGTGCCAGTGTATTCGGAAACGTACTACGAGGGCGGCCGGAAACGGCGCAGGTAAAGCGCCCGAAAGGGCGGATGCGCTTTGCCGGCCTGAATACTCTGCTGCTGCAAACGCAACAGCCGCCGACGGTCCAGGGCGCTCAGTTGCTTCCCGAGCGCCCCTGGCAGGGTCCCGGATCGGGCCAGGTGCAAGCTGCCGGGCAACGTCCATCCGGACGGTAAGCCAAACGCATAACGGTGCATGGTTTGAAGGAGTTCCGGGGAAAGGTCCCGGGCGGCGGTGACTGCTCCGACGTGGTCCTGCTGGACAGCGCCGACAACACGCGACCGGACGACCCCACGGCCGAGCCACTTTCCCGCGGTGCCGTGCCGCACAGCACCGCATACCCCTGACTCGGCGACGCACGTCACCGCCCCCGGGCTGAAAACTTGCCTCAGGAGACAACGCGCAGGCACCGGAGTTCGGCTTCCAAAAACGCGTTGTGGTCTTCCGGTACTTGGATATACCCGACAGGTGCGCGAAGTCAAAAGAAAATCAGCGGAAAACAGCCCCCGCGACCGATTTCTTGTCGGCAAGGTTTTCGCAAGTGCCACGGCTGTCGCGGCCGTATCGAAACGCACGCGTTCAAGTGCAGCGTTCGGCGAAATTTCCTCAACTGGCACCGCCCGAACAGTCGCCGGAACCGCGTCATCCATGCTGAAACGCGAACCTCCGGCAGCGGCAAGGCACGATTCGCACAGGCGAGACGAGCTACCCCGGCCACGGATGCCGGTAGGGGTCACGATACTCGCGGCGGAGCAGCTCTGCGGCAGGTGCGTTATCGGAGATCTGCTTGCCTTCTTCGTCCCATCGCACGGTCGACGCCGTATCGAATGCAATCATGCCAAGTTGTACGGCCAACGTTGAGCGGAAGCCCTCTTCCACTCCGCACGACGGCGGCTTCCGCGTGCGAACGGCATGAAGAAAGTCGGCCATGTGATCCGGCCCGAGCTGGGCGGGAAGCTCAACCTCTTCCCGATCTTTCGGGCCGCGAATGACAACATAGCGGGCGTCGGACGCGAACACGGTTCCCCGCTCGCCGTAGAAGAACAGCCCGTTGTTGACCTCCGGAGCATACTCCTGCGATCCCCAAAGGCGGTGCCGCCAGACAACCGGGCAGCGGTCGAACTCAAAGTGGACCGTCAGTGTGTCGGGCGTCGTAATCTTACCTGCGTACTGGTAGAGCCCACCTGCTGCCGTCACCTGCTTGGGTGTTGCAAGGCCCAGGACCATTCGCGCCGCGTCGATGTTATGAATACCCCAATCGACCAAGTGCCCGTGGCCGGTTGTCTTCTCCAGTCGCCACTTCAGATGCCCAACTTGCGGACTGTAGGGAATCTTCGGCGCCGGCCCGCACCATAGGTCCCAATCGAGCGATTCTGGGGGATCTTGAGGTGTCGGATCGTCGGTGCCGGCCCGATAGTGGATCTGGGCATCAACCTGGACGATCCGTCCCAATTCGCCTGCATCGATCAATTCCTTCACCGCCGCGAGCGCCTTGCTCTGCCGCCGCTGGAAGCCAATTTGCACGATGCGGTCCGACCTCTGCGCCGCCTGCACCATTGCCTGCCCTTCGCGCACGTCGTAGGCCAGGGGTTTCTCGCAGTAGATGTCGAGCCCCTTCTCGAGCGCGTCGAGGAACATCAGGGCGTGCCACTGCGGCGGCGAGGCGATGATAACGGCATCGAGTCCCGGCGTGTCGAGCAGCTCCCGGTAATGCTTAAAACCGCGAGGCCGGGTTCCCTGCAATTTCTCGATTTCGTCGGCGCTTCGGGTCAGATGCTCCGAATCGACGTCGCACACGGCAACGACCTCCGCGCCGCCAAGTCCGAGCGCCGCCTTCGCGTCGACCACGCCATACCAGCCGACGCCGATCACGCCCAATTTCACCACCGGAGGCCCTGGCTCATCGGCACCGAGTGCCCGACTCACAATCGCCCCGCTGACTGCCGCGGCCCCGAGGAACTCGCGTCGTGTACTGCCTTTCATGGAAGGTCTCCTGAAGATCACGTCTTACGCCCAATCGAGGCCAGTGGCGTGCCGGATGCGCTCTTCGAACTCGCCGAGGAGGCCCCCGATCACGTCCCAGCCCTCGCGGCGGCGGAGTTCGATGTCGCCCTGTGGATTGATGCGCACGACGCTTCGTTCGCCAACGCCCACCTGGGCAAGCTGCTCGGAAGTGAGCCCGGTCGCTTCATCTTCCTCGACGATCGAAAGCAGTGTCTTCCCGGTCATTTCAATGAAATGCATGGTCGGCTTGCCCTGTAGGTTGCCTGGAACTCACGGAAAACGGGGGGGCCGGACTCAACCTCCACCCCCGACCGGGATATAGAATAGCCCGCCACCGAATCAGTGTCAATCATGCCCGGCAGGCTGTGTGCGGCAAGAGTCCCTGGCAGAAGGAAGTGGTTGTTTTTGCGCAGTCCAGGACGCTTGCGACCAAGCCCTCCCCGCCGGGCTCACGCCGGCCGTTTTCATGACTGGCCGGCCAGGCGGATTGTTCAGGAGAAGCAGGGTGGTGACAAGCAAGCCATGGCCCTGGTGGGACTTCGGTCGCTGGGGCGGCCGTGCTTTCCGCGCGCGGTGCATGAATCGCCCGTGCCTGGCTTGCGCAGTCCCACCAAGGACTTGCGCGACCTTGGCCCACCCGACGTGAATAACCCGGGCTATGGCGTCAGCTCGAAGTCGAACGTGTTCCGGCCGCGATCGGCGACCTCGGCGGTCAGTTCCGACTTCCGGTTGTACTTATCAGGGATATAGCTCTCGAAGCCGATTGCCGGCTCGCCGCTAGCCGCCGGCGGCGTCTCGATCTCGCGCCGGGCGGTAATCTCGACCCGCTTCACCCCGGGCGTCGAACGGAGCGAGTAGCGGCCGCCGGTGATCTTGCCGGCAGAACTCCCCTCGGTGCCGTCAGGCGAGCGAAACAGAATCTCGCCCGACTCGACCGGCTGCCCGTCGAACGTGACCGTGCCGGTCACCGCGTTCATCCCATCACCACGCCCGCAGCCGGACGCGGCCAGAACGATCCCGGCAACAACCAGACACGAAACCGAAAGTTTCTTCGTCATACCAATATCCTTTCGTCAGTGTAGCGATTTACTGAGGTACCCGCACGGGCTCCCGGCCGGCCCGCGTGCCCAGCCCTTTCCAAACGGTCAGTTCGATCGATTCGGAGAAGAAGTGGACCGAGCCGTCGGCCATGGCGGCCTGCACGCCGCCGGGATGGGCGCTGCGGGCGAGGACCAGCTTCTCAATGTCTCCACCGACCGTGATGCAATCCGGCGAGGTGCTGACCTTGCAGGTATAGGCGCGGTCGGGAACGGTCGAGTTGGGCGGCTCCATGGTGGAGAAGCCGAAGGCGGAATGCTGCCCGCCGCCCCAATAGCCGCCTCCTTCGCCCCAGCCGCTGTCTCCCTTCTGGCCGCGAATGCGCACCTCGGAGATCATCAGGGTGTGGCTTGTGCCGTCGAGCACGTCGCGGAACCGCACGGCCGAGTTGGACCAGAACATGCCGTTGTGCCTGGTGATGACGTAGCCGGGATCCTGCGGCCGGTTAATCCGAATGTAATCGTCGCCGGTGCAGCCGACGTAGTTGCCTTGGAATCCGCGCGAGCCCCCGCCCCCGTAGCCGGGCGCCAGGGGATCGGACGGGCAAACAAACATGTGTACGATCATGTCGGTCAGCTCTTGCGGCGCGCTGTGGATGTACTCTCGCCCGTCCCACGCCGCGTACCGGTCGTAGGCTGCTTGCAGTTCCAAGAACGGCCAGATCTGCTGGAACCACGTGCAGCGTGCGTGATACATCGTGGTTCCTTCGTCGAGGTTGCCGTACGGAAAGGCGTTGTGCGCCGAGTGATAATTATGCAGCGCCAGGGCGATCTGTTTCAGGTTATTGCTGCACTGCATGCGCCGGGCGGCCTCCCGCGCCGCCTGCACCGCCGGTAGCAGCAGCGCGATCAAAATGCCGATGATCGCGATGACCACCAAGAGTTCAACAAGTGTGAAGCCGAATGGTTGGTTTGGGATCTTCGATTCTCGATTGTCCGTAGTCATGGTCTCTGTCTTCCGCCGCATGGCGGCGTTGTGCCCCGTAGGGGCTTCGTTCGCCCAGCCCAGGGCAACGCCCTGGGAATGCGGGCAATGCGAACTATACTCGGCCCAACGGGCCAACCATTCCGACGAAACGTTGGCCCGTTGGGCCGGAATATGTCCATGTTGACCTACTGTCCCAGGGCGTTGCCCTGGGCTAGGCGAACACCGGACCTTCGGCCCGGGCTGGTGGCATGTCCGGGGCTCTGTCCACGTACTCCATGTACTCCTCGACATCCTACCGCCGCCGCCGTCGTACCAGCATGCCGCTCACGAGGGCCGAAAGCAGCAACAGCCACGCACCCGGCTCCGGCACCGCCGTCAACACCAGGCTGTTGCCCAGGGAAACCTTCCAGCCGCGGGTCCAGTCCGAGTGATTCTCCAACTGGAACAGCCCGGCGTCGAAATTCTCCACATCGCCGGTGAACAAGGTGAACTCATCGTACCAGCCGACCGAATGATCGTCGAGGCCCCAGATGTTCAGCGTGACGATGCCTTCGTTCGGCAACACAAGGTTCGGCCCGTCGGCCTGATCGTAGTTGCCATCAACGTTGTTGATAAACGCCCAATCCCAGACGGTGCCGTCCTCAAGGGTAAGGGTGCTACCGAACGTGAGCGAGTCGATGCCCGTTCGCGTGCCGAGCGTACCGCCTTCCTCAATAGTCACGGCGCCTGCGATGGCGCCCGTGCCGCCCAGGGTGGCATCGCTCCTAACGGCGACCGGCCCGGAGCCGGTTCCCGAGCCCGACGTATTGTTCACCAGCAGCGTGCCCGCCTTGACGGTCGTTGCACTCGTATACGCATTGTCGCCGGAGAGGACGAGCGTGCCGGGACCCTCCTTAAACACATCGAGCGTTTGCGAAGCGGTGTAATCCCGGATGACACCCGAGATGGTCAGGTCGGGCCCGGAACCCGATGTCGCCGCGTCCACGTTGAAGGCAACTCCTGTACTTCCCGTCAAACCGACGAGAATCACGCCGGCGTCGATGTTCGATGCCTCGGTGCCGCCCACGGTGATCATGCCGTCCACGTTGCCTCCGACGCGGAAAGGCCGGCCGGTGACCACGGCGCCGTTTCGCAGGGTCAGGTCGTTGAAATAGTTGTCTCCGTCCGTGGAACTCCCGGCCGTGGTAATCGCAAGGGTGCCGCCATCCACGGTGATGGGGCGAGCATGGCCCGAATTGAATCGGCCCGCCAGTTCCAGTGTCGCCTCGGAATCGACCACGATGGGGGCATTATTGCCCCAACCCGACCCGCTCCACCCAAGGCCTGACTGGTTCAGCCGCAGCGTTCCCTCGCTGACGGTGATGGTCTGGATCGCCTCGCCCGAACCGAAGGAACTCGCGCCGCTGACGGTCAACCGGCCCTCGCCATCCTTGACCATGCCCGCTGCCGAACCGTCGATGGAACTGGAAATCGTCGTATCGTAGTTGGCGGTCACGATGGCCAGTCCCGTCAGGTGAATCGTCCCGCCATTAAGCGAGTAGCCGCTCGCATCGAACGACATGGAACTGACCGACGCAATCGCGCCGGCCACCGTCACCGCGCCGCCCGTGCCCTCGAAATGCGCGTTCC
>JAVEUP010000257.1:0-8968 GCA_034005525.1 Thermoguttaceae bacterium
CCTCCTGGTCTGGACTTGGGTAAGTGTGATCCCCTAAGTCCTTTACCAGAAAGCCCTTGCGTTCACCTATATCAAGTTACGAAATTTGGAACTACTGAGACTTGGTGTCCGAGCCTGCTGCTAGCGTAGTCGCTGTTGGGAAGAAGGTGGCGGATCAACTTGAACGGCAACGGCTACCCCGCAGAGTCACCCGTGTCATACATTACTCCGGTCAAGCTGCACCCGCGCGACGAGCTGCGATTGCTGGCTATGAGGCTGAGTTCGACGATTACAGGGGTTCCGTCCTGTTGGACGATGTGCTGCATGAGGCAGAACTGGTGCTAGAGCAAGCTGGGCTGCCTCGGGAGTACCGTGTCACGACTTTGGCGAGGCTTGCGAAGAGCAACCTTTCGGAATCCCGTTGTCAGCTCATGTTTCATTACAGGACTGAGTTCGAGACTCTGAGACGGGGCTATCCGGAAAAAGGGGCTGTCTAACGAGCGGTTGCACCTGACAGCCCCGCTGCGCGGGGCCGCAGGTGAACCGCAGGGCGTTCGTCCCTTGAGGCTGGAGTAGGTCTGTGGCAAAATCCACGAAACCAATTGTTGAAGCCACGTTCATCGAGCGATTCCATGCCCGAGGGATGCGCCGATTATATGCCCTCGATCCGTCTATCGTCAGCGTTACTTTCTTCACGATTCCTTCCCTCCTCGCTTACGCCTGAAATCCACCTGCACGTCCGCCTGTCAACCGTTAGCGGGTCAATGAGTCAGCTCCACCAGTTGTCGTTTCGCGTCCGCCGTCTGCGGATCGCACCGCAGGCAACGGCGAGCTTCGCGCATGGCCTGCTCCTCGGTCAAAGTTAGTTCGACTTCGGCAAAGTCGCCTAGCCGTGACGCAACCGGCAACAGTGCAACTTCGACCCGTTGCCGGCAGAAGGTGTTCTTGGCATTCAACCCAAACGCAGAACTCTGTTAGATGAGGATTTCCGCAGTGGACAACCAAACATTACCCCCCTAGTGCGGTTGCTGCTGACGTGAATCAGACCATAGCCTTCGACCAGGAGGTTGCATCGTATAAGCAAATCCGTGATGCTGCCGCGGATACGGGCTTCACGGACGAGGAGGTTTCGTCGATCTGCACTGCCCTGTCGGGATGGAAGGATGCCTACACCGTAAACCTATTCCTGCATTCATATCCTTTTTGGAATCGGACTCCGATATTGCCGGCCAAGGATCTGCTGAGGCTTGTATCGGAACCGTATCGAGGAGAGATATCCGAGAATGAACTGTTACACCTTCTCATCACTGCACCCGATGATTACAGGCTTGAAGACTTCAAGTACGAAGGGGATACGAGCTTTGCTACCTTGTGGCAGATCGGCGATTACGATCTTCAGTTGTTGTTTGCCAAGGGATTCGACTACGAAGTCCTCCTGCCCGACTGGAGGGACCATACCATCGGCTGCTTCTTGTTGCTGCAACCGGAAGCTGATCTCATATATCGCTTCACCGTGGCATCATTGCTATATCGGGCCATCCAGGCAGCACGGCAAGCGAAGGAGCTTGATGTGCAAGCTCTTCCGAATGCCGACAGCAGTTCCTGGCGACCTTCTGATTTTGCCTTCTCGGCGGGTCGGCCCGTGGAAGGTCCGTTTGTGCGGCAATGAATCGCCCCATGCGTATTGCACCGCATAGACTGCTTGTGGTATCTCATGCCGCCAACTTCGCCGCGAGAGTTCCCAAACGCGCCTGCTACCCCTTGACCTGCCAGTTTCCCCCGCCTATCCTTCAGTTCTTTGGGAAAAATCGAATTTCCTATCCCCTTTCCTGTCCCCATCCCCGGCTTCCGCAACGGTAGAGCATGGGACATCGACGGGTTGCGGTCGGCCAGAACGGCCCGTGAATTCTGGGGGCCGGCCGGATCGCCAGCACTGTTGTCTCTCCTGAAACGGGAAAGAACTGGAGCATAACAATGGTCTGTCGTATTGCAGTTCCCGGCTGCCTGTTATTGGCCGTGGCCGTCGCGGCGCTGGCGTCTGAGCACCCATGCCCCCGTGCTGGGGCGGATGCGTTCTCGGCGGCCGATCTCGTCGAACCGTCCGCCAAGGTCGAGCTGGTCGCCGGCGGATTCCAGTTCACCGAGGGCCCGGCGTCCGACAAGGAGGGAAACGTCTACTTCAGCGATATTCGCGCCAACCGCATCTACGTCTGGTCGGTGGAGAACAGGCTGTCGGTTTTCCGGGAACCGTCGGGCCGAGCCAACGGGCTGCGCTTCGACCGCGCCGGCAACTTGCTGGCCTGCGAAGGGGCCGCCCGGCGCGTCACCGCCACGGCGCCCGACGGAACCGTCACGGTCTTGGCGGACCGCTACCAAGGCAAGCGGTTGAACAGCCCCAACGACCTCTGGATCGATCCCAAGGGAGGAATCTATTTCACCGATCCGCGCTACACCGGCGCACGCTGGGTCTGGAGCGACAAGAGCGGCCCGACCAACGGGGACGCAGACCCGGACGACCGGGAAGAACAGGAGATGCGCGGCCTCTACTATCTGCCTCCCAACGGCCAGCCGCTGCGGCGTTTTGCCGAAGAGTTCGTCAATCCCAACGGCGTGGTCGGCACGGCAGACGGCCGGCGGCTCTATGTCTCCGACACCGACGCCCGGCAGACCTACGTCTTCGAGGTCGGGGACGACGGATCGTTGACCGGCAGGAAGGTCATCGTACCCCACTACTCCGACGGCATGACCCTCGACGAATACGGGAATCTCTATCTGACCAACGGCCCGGTCCACATCTATACCCCCGAGGGGCGCCCGATTACCACGATCCAACTTCCCGCCAACTCGGCCAACGTCGCCTTTGGCGGGAAGGATGGCCGAACGCTGTTCATCGCGGCCCGGCAGGGGCTGTATGCGCTGCGTATGAAGGTCCGTGGCCAGTGACGGCGGTGCAACGGATCGATCGACGGCCGAGGAGGAAGATTCCCGTGTGCGCGACACGACCCCTCTTGATACCGCTGGTTTTCGGTCTGGCCTTCCTCTCGTTCTTTGCCGGTTGCGGCCGCTGTGCCGCGGGTTGCGCCGACGTTGGCGGCCAGGTGTGCCTCGATGGAAGCCCCCTCGAAACAGGCTCGATCCCGTTCATGTCCTCCGAAGACGCCTGGGGCATCGTCGCCGGTGGGTGAATTAAAAACGGACGATATCGGCTCACCGGCCAGCGCGGCGCAGGCGTCGGCCGCAATCGGGTCGAAATCCGCGCGCCGCGCGCGACCGGCCGGATCGCTCAGCCGTATCGCCGCGGGACAGCCACCGTCCCGGAGACGATCGAGACGGAAGTGGTCGAGAACATGCGGAGTTGGCCGCATTCTGGTTTCAGCGTCGATCAGTCCGTGTACCTGCCCGCCGGCGACCGCGCGGGCATCGAGCGTCTGGTTGGGTACATGACCCGCTGCCCCTTCAGTCTCTGGATGCCGGCGACAAATCCCAGGATCGATTTATACAGCACTGCGGCCAGCAGAAGAATCGTCAACACCGTGCGCGATTCGGCGGCAATTCGCCAAGCTAAAGGAAAGCATCGCGGGTCGTCTGAAGCAAGCCCAGCCTATCCGCACCACCATCGAAACGGCAGTGCGGACGGGGGGGCAACCCGGCTCTATGGGAAGAATGGGTTCCCGAACCGGTCGCGAACAGCCAAGCCGCGGAGGCCCGAGTGTTCCGGTTACGGACGTCCTTTGAACCGGATTTCGCCCGAGTGGATTGATAGACCAATCAGAGTCCCGGCGGCCAGGACGAAGACCGTCGGGCTGCGGTTCGAAAAAGCCGTTAGGGTTGGCCCACCGACTGGCGACAGATCGGCCGTCCATTGGCCAGCTTCATTGGGCTCGACGTGCGAGGCCCGGCGAATAGCGGGTTTTCCAAACGCATGCAGGTCGATTTCCTCGCTGTAGATGCAGCGCGGGACCCCGTCAGGTTCAACGACAAGCTGCATGGCATACTCCGGGATGTTTTGGTAACAAGGTGACGGGGTGACAGGGTTACCGGATTGCCCGGCTACCGGGGCCGCCTGAGAATGTTTCGCCGTGGACGGTCAATCAGAAGCCCATCGAGCACGCTCTGGACCCGCGACATCTCGGTCGCCACATGCTGCCGCAGGTTGGTATCGTCCCGCAATGCCTGGGGCCGGACGCCCCGGATGATCCGCCGCGCGTCGGCCACCAAGCGGTCGAGCTGTTCGCTGCTGCCGATGTTGAGCTGCCGGAACCGGCCGAAGAAGTCGGTGAGGTTCTCCACGGCCGAGTCTCGAAAGACCTTTCGGTCCCCGTTCTCGGTGCCCGACAGGCGCTCGGTCAAATGGCTGACCAGTTTCGCCAACTCCTCGGTGAAAGCCTGCTCGGCCAACGCGACCGCCTTGCTGAACCGCTGCTGCACTCGCTGGCACTCCTGGCGGTAGACCACCGGGTTGAGCTGCTGCAAGTAGTCGGGAGCCTCCACGCTTGGGAACTCCCACGAAATGCCGAACAGGCCCGAAAGCGACGGCGGATAAACAACGGCCCGCCTCAGTCATCTACACCCTTGAGCAACTCATTGCTGAAGCCCGCCAGTCGGGCAGCGCGAGGGCCGTTGCGGCGGCCGAGCAGGCCGAGCGGGAGCTTCAGTTCGCCTGGGACAGCATTCACTTGCAGCCCCGTTACCAGTACGACGACCTATGGCCCGCCGGCGATTTCAACGCCTACCGCTGGCTCATCGCCGAGCAGATCATGGCCGTCCAGGCGGCGATGAAACTGTAGCCCTGGAGTGCGGCGGCTCGACGCCGCTTTGGCCGTTTCTTGCTTCTTGCTGACTGTGTTGAACCACGCTCAGAGCGATGCGACGATTTCAGGATGCCGGAAGTCCGTGGTGCCGGCCGCTAAGCTGCGGCCCGTTTGCCGGTTTCTTCGTACGACGTCGCCTCGCCGGGCAGAGGGCTGGAAGACCACCGTTTGTGCCGCCGCTCCTTGCGCTCCAGCGAGAGGCGCTCCAGGTAGACCAGTTCTTCAAGGAACTCCAGGCGGTTAGCCACTCCCACCGAAATGTCGTGATCGCGCAGGCAGGCTAGGATCAGCGAGATCAGCCCGATAACGCCCGTCGGCACAGCTAGCAGCGACAGTAAGACCGCCATTTGCTGATTGCTGCTTGCAACTGCACCAGCTCCCAGGATTGTGGCCGCCAAGACAATGATCGCCGAAGGTATTTGTTTCATGCCGCGTCTACCTCTGCCGAATTTGCAGCCGGTGGGGAATTCATTACTTCTATGGTCGGATGGGAACCGTGTGAAACTTTAGCGGAAATGCCGGTTGTAGGCCGTCAGTCACGGATCAAAGGGATGCAGAGGGGAAAGGGGAAAAACAGGAAGACATAATCTGGGATCGCTTGCCTGCCGGGGGAATGTCTTGAAGAGCAGCTTCCCCTTTCTCCCCTTTCCCACTCCTGAAGCTACCGAGCATGCTGGCATTGCGGCGGCTCTGGGCCTTTACGACCTCGACGGCGTACGCCTGAAGAAACGCATCGAGGCGACTCTGCTCGCCCCACCGGCCTCCGTAGTTGTCATAGCGGACCTCGCCGCTGGCGGTGTCGATGACGATCGGATAATCCCAGTCCGGCAATTGGACGGCCAGGCCCGTGGCCTCGCCGGAAAACAGCTTCACGGTCTTGTGGACCGGTGCGGAAAGCCCAAGGCGATGACACGCGGCCGACACGCCCGCAGGGTCTCGTAATTGGCTTTCTACGGAAACAATGTGTGACATGGCGACTCCTTTTCTTTACGAGTCGAGGGGATCGAGAGGTAAACTGCACCCTTTATGGTGGCTTTCCAGGGCCGATCGGTGGCTTGGTCCGTGTTCCGGCCCGGAAAGCAGGGTCGGATGCCGAGAATTGAGTTCGTCGACCAGTAGTTCGCTCAACACCTCGTGCGAACTGTCTTCACGGCGAAGGCCGAACAAAAGCGACCAGCAGAACACGCCCAACACGGTCACGGCCAGCAGTACGGCACAGCCGGTGATGATCGGGGCCAGGAGCGAAACGGTCCGACGCTGCCGCGCCATCTCTTTGCGCTCTTCCTCCAAAACATCCCGGTGACGGCCAATTTCGACGCGTTCGGCTTGCAGTTCACGCTGGATGGCTGTCAGCTCCCGGCGGGCGGCGGCCCCGTCTTCGATCAGCCGTTTGGTGCCTTCGGCCACCTCGCGGTTGAGCCGGGCCATCTCTTCGTTCTGCTTCGCCTGCCGTTCAGCCGCCTGGGTGGCGACTTTGGCCACGCGCGTGTTCTCATCTTCGTCGCAGCCGGCCAGCCCGCCCATCATGGCAATCAGGATCATCAGTGCCGGGCGGCGGACACGGATTTTCCGAAGGTACGTCATAACGTCTTCTCCTGGACAAAATGTGCGTGACGAAACATTCCAAAGCTCGCCTTCGCCGCACTGAGCCGACGAGTGCCAGCGTAGTGAGCACCAACGCCAGCCCGAGCGCGACAACAACCAGGGTATTCAAGAAAAATCCTCCGGTGGGGTGGTAGAATCGGGTCGATCACGGTGGCAAGGCATCTTCGCCAGGTAAGAGCCCGGTGACGCCGGCATACACCGACGCCACCAAGATATAAATGCCGCGGAATCGCCCAAGTTTTAATGGGATGGGACGCGAAACAGGCTACGCGGCGGCCGGTTCCCCATGAAATTGCAGCCAGGAATACTCCAGTTCCCGGCGCATCTGGCTGATCCGGCCAGCGGAGAGACTGAACAACCGGGCCACTTTTCCGGTGGTCTCGCCCAGGGCCAACTTCCACGCGATTCGCCGTTTTCGCCTGCTCAAGGTCTTCAACCACGCGGGAAAATCGATCCGGCTGGCCGCCGTTTCGGCTGGCCCTGTGTGCCGGTCCTCGATCAGCACTTCCAGCCAGCCGCCCTCCTGGCGGTCGTAGTGGTCGAGCCGTTTCATGGCGACGTTCTTCTGCATTTGGCAGTAATCGGAACTTACATCGCGGACGTTCAGCGGCGCGCCGACCTGGCGGCCCGCGCGGATTTGGGCCACGGCGTAGATGGCCAATGGGGTGGCGTACGCGATTTCGGCCTTGCCCAACTCCACCAGCCGGACGAACGCGGCGAGGGTGTTGGCCACGACCTCTTGCATAAACTCTTCCCGCGCGTCGGCGTCGAGGTCGCGGGACGCAAAGCGGGCGTACCGCACGATGGCCGGGAGCATGGCCATGTACTGCTTGTGCCATGCGGGGATTGTTTTGGCACGGGACCGTTTACGGACGGTTCGGGGTTTCAACTCGGCGATCATCTGAGGGTCTCCTGACAGCTAAAGTGCCCCCAGCGGCGGGGGCGGTGAATGAAACACCACGCCCCGCAGGATGCGAAGCGACCAGACGCGAAATGCCCCGTCCCGAACCAATCCAGGCTCGCAACGGGGCAACATCACGCGGAGAACCGGTTATTGGCAGCTAATACCGGTCTCCAATGAGAAATGCCGCGGAATAGGCTGTTTTTTAAGCAAGATCGGGTGTCGGCAGCCGAGAATCGATCGATGTGAACGATGGTCACGAGCATTCGGTCGAGGAGTTGCGCCACACCGCCGAACACTTGGCGGAATTGCACCAGCACGTGCATTAGGCGAAGCGTTCCCCGGGGGGAAAGTCCAACGCTGGGCAGGCTCTCCAAGGACGTGGTGACCCACCTTGCCCGCTTCGGCATCACCGTGAGCGAGGGACTGGTCAGCAAGGTGAAGATCGAAAGCCTCAAGAAGCCGGACGAAGTGAAGCGGCACGAGGCGAAGTTGAAGGAGGCCGACAAGCGGCGGCGAAGGCCGATGACCCAGAAGAAGCCACAGCAGCCGACTTATCGGAGATGACCCCGCAATATGCCCCAGAAGCTCCTGTGAGTGAATCTGAGGCGATCTTTTGCCGAAATGGTCTTGGGATACCTCCCGGAATGAAAATGCTCTGGTTCTGCACTCTGCTCTTCGATGACACCCTATTCACCGTGCCGCTCACTGAAATGTTGCCGCAGTTGCCTCGATGCGTTCTTTGTCACCGACCTTGAAAATCCTGGCACTGACGATCTGCCGCAGGTCGTTAGGGAACTTCGTCAGCTTCGCCTCGATCAGCTTTTCCAAATTGCTCCGGACTTCAAAAACCTGCTCCTCGTCGGCCCCTGGATTGTGCTTCCTATATTCCAGGATGTACTTGTCGAGGTGTCTCTTCCGCAACTCCGGCATATTGCAGGCAAGATTCCACGCACTGCACGCAGCGTACAGCAGGCTTTGGCGTGCCTCTAAGGTGCCACCCATCCGAATGAAATCCCCCGCAAACTCCCAGATGGATTCGGAAATCTTGGGCTTCCCTGATCCTTGGGTGGTATGATGCTTCCCGTTGTGTCGATTGGCTTTCCTCTTCGCCATTGGACTTCTTCCCTTGCGTGAATCGCTGTGGAGTGGGCGGACAAGCCTACCAAGCGAGACGAATGGCAACAAGAGGGGGAGGAAGGGCTGACGGCGGCTTCAGCCCGCCCACTGTTCCCACGGGTAAAACGCATGCTGAGCGGCCTTTCCGCTTCCCCCTTTTCAGAGGCGTGTTAGAATGACGTTCAACGTCGGGGGCAACCACCGACATGCACCCGCATATTGACGGTCGCCCATAACGGGACTGGTATGGCAGAAAGGACTCGCTGAGTGTCCGAAGGGCCACAGGTATTGCGAAGAACGGAATGGCTGGAATGCCACTTGGCGGGCCGCCAAGTGGCACATTGCATTTCTTCCCGCCCAGGAATCCCCGCCGAGTCCCTGATGGGGCAAACCGTCCAGCGGACTTTCTGCAAGGGCAAACACATCTTCATCGAGTTCGACGGGGGTTCCTTCCTTCTGCACTTTCTGAAAAATGAGACTTGCTAAGCGGCCAAGGCCATGAGGCTTCTGGCCAGTTGGATTATTTTCCGCGGCAACTGCCGGGCGGCTGTAA
>JAVEUP010000258.1:0-8935 GCA_034005525.1 Thermoguttaceae bacterium
CCATCGGCTCGCACTCTTACCCGTTTGCCCAACCGGCCTACGCACCGCTACGCCTCGACAGGCCGCCATCAACATCACGGGGTTATTGAGAACTTACGATATGTTTACCCAAATAAAAACCCTTAATGACTTTAATAAACCTTGTCGCCAAGGTGTTCCAGGTCGTCTTTCCTATAACTATTGATTCTGATTAACGCCAGGGGCATTAGAATTGATACTGGCCTGCCAGCGAAGGCGATTGAGGCGATGCCACCAATGACCACCACCACCTTCACCCCTGGCCCCACTCCGAACACCGTCCGATCTGCCGATGGCAAGGTGATGACGCCACCAGAGGGCTGGGAACTGCTTCCACCTGGCGATGCCGCCTTGACCCGACGAGTGAAAGCGGCCTGCACTCACTGGGTCGTCCAGGAGAAGAAAGACCGCAAGGTCTTCTCCAAAGGCATCTGGGCACCAGCAGCGACCATTGAGAAGGTCCGTGCCGAACTCGAAGCCGAGCGGTCTACAGAAGCCTATGCCAAACGCCGGCAGGCCGACGCCCGACGCCGAGACAAGGCCCAAGCCGAGTACGTCGAGGACTTCTACGGGGCGGTGATCGAGTTCCTGGACTTCCATCCAATGTATGCGGATCTCGCCTGTCAGATTGCCCGTGCCGTGGCAGAACATTCCGCCCCAGTCGGCAGCGGGACCGTGGCAAGGACCAAACGCATCCCCATTGAGCAGCGTGCCGAAGCCGCCGTCATTGCCTGGCTGCGGCACCAAACCACCGCATACGATACAATGAAGATTCCCAGGGTCAAAGGCAAGCGGCGGGAAGTTCGGCGGATGCTCGCCCAGCGATCCCAGGAGTTATTAGGGCGGTATCGAAGGGGAGAGGTGGTGGGGGAGGAGTGTTTGTTGAGGAGGGCGGTGGCGATCAGGTGAGGGGCCGTAATGTCAACGACACGATAAGGGAGTATTCGAGTGGGCATATCCGACGAAGAACGAAGAGATGCTGCGAAAACCCAAGAGCTTGTCTGCCAGAAGCTACGGGAGATCATGGATTTGCAGGCGGACATCGATGCACTGTTACGTGACGAGCATCCGACGCCGTTCGGATCGGCCAAATGGAAGAATGCTCGCCCAGAGGCACTTCAACGGGTGGTGCTGATTACGGCAATGCAGTTTGTTCTGTTCGAGCCAGTGGATTGGGTGAAGGGCAACGACGACTTCAAGGCCGCCGCCGAGAAGCTGTTGCAGGTTGTGGTTGCCCAGATGAAGTGGCTCCGAGAGAAATACCCACAGCGATGAGGAGAGCGCCCTGGAACCCAGGATCGTCGGCACATTGAAGAGAAGGCAGGCGAATGCGACTGCTGAGGTAATCGTCGTCGAACTCCCTTCGTGAATGTCGTCCTGGCCCGAGCCCCGAGCTTCCCCATGCCCTACAGCGAATCCCTTGCCAGCCGCATCCGTGACGTGCTTGCGGGTCGGTATGGCATCACCGAAAGGAAGATGTTCGGCGGCATCGCCTTCATGCTGCACGGGAATATGTGTGTCGGCGTCTGGAAAACCTCGATGATTGCCCGACTTGGAGCCGAAGGTGCTGCGGCGGCACTGAAAGAGCCGAGCATTGTGGAGTTCGACATCACGGGCCGCCCGATGAAGGGTTGGGTCGTGATCGAAGCCGAGGGCATCGACACCGACAAGCAACTGCGGCAGTGGGTCGAACGGGCGGTCGAGTTCGTTGGGACGCTGCCGAGGAAGTAGTCCAGCCCATACTCCGCCAACTGCCCCTTGGCGGCCTATGGCTCAAGTACCGCTCTCTCAGTCCAAGGGGGCAACTTGTCCGAAGGACAAGTTGCAGCTAAAACCCTACCGAACCAGCACTTACCCCCTGGGAACACTCTCCTCGTCAAGACCCCTCCCATTCCTCCATGAACCGCCGCAAATAGCTCTCCATGAACTCATGCCGCTGTTTGGCAATCGCCTTGCCCGTGGCCGTGTTCATGCGGTCCTTGAGCAACAGCAACTTCTCGTGGAAGTGGTTGATGGTCGTTCCGTTGCTCTTCAAGTACGCTTCGGCGGTGCGGTATTCAACGGGGACGACGGTGGGGTCGTACAGCAGCCGCCCCTTGGCTCCCCCGTAAGCGAACGCTCGGGCAATGCCAATAGCGCCAATCGCATCCAGGCGGTCGGCGTCCTGAACGGCTTGGCCTTCCAGGGAAAGCTGCGGCTGTTCGACTGCCGCCCCCTTGAAGGAAATGTCGGCGATGATCTGGCATACCTGGTCCGATACATGGGGGTCCACCTTGAGGGAATCCAACCAATCCCTTGCCATCCTGGGGCCGATTTGCGAATCGCCCTCGTGCAGTTTCCAGTCGGCAATGTCGTGGAGCAGGGCAGCGAGTTCCACGACCAGCAAGTCGGCGTGCTCCGCCTGCCCGATGCGTTGCGCCATCCGCCAGACCCGAAACACGTGCCACCAATCGTGTCCTGTGCCGTCCTCGGACAACACCTTCCTGACGTGGTTCGCCGTGCGTTCAATGAGGTCGGATGGGGGCATTATGGTCGTTTCACCCTGGAGGTGTCTCGCCACGGGCCGCCATCCCCCGTTTCCTTTCAGGCGTGTACTTCCACCAGGGCTTGGGGGGCTTGCCATCCATGAAGCGGACGGCGGCGATGAACACGTCGAGGACGCAAGGATCGTGACGGACTCCCGTGGCTTGGCACAGGTCGCCGTACATCGTGTACGGGTCTTTTCCTGCAAGGTCTTTGGGGGAATGGACGCCGATCAGCCTCAGATTCCCAGCAATCGAAGGGCCGATATTGGGGATGTCTTCCAGGTCGGTAATGTCGGCTCGATGGATGGGTTTCATGGCAGGCTACTTCCCCCCCACTCCAACCTGATTTTCAGGCCGTACTCCGCTTTGATTTGGAGCAACGCCTCGGCGTTGCCCCGAGCATCATCGACGGGATGGTGGGTGTGCTTGGTCTTCCGCAGGCGCTTGAAGTTGGTGAACATGTCCCTGACCACGCCCTTGTAGAGCGAGCCGAGGTTCGTCGAACTATGCCCGAAGGGGTTCTTCCCGAGAAAGTGGTGGAAGTACCAGTTGATGAACTGCCAGTCGAAGCCGTTGTTGTCGGAAATGAACATCGGCTGAGCATGAGCGACCTCGGCAATCCAGGTGGCGAACTGCTGCATGACCTCTTTCGGATCGTCGAAGTCGAGCGTTTCCTCCCTGGTGAATCCACTCACCTGGAGCGCCTCGGGAATCCACTGTTCGGAGATTGGCTTAATTTGCCCGTAGAATGTCCTATCGAGGGCTGGCTCGACCACAATAGCCCCGAAACAGACCATCGAGTAGTCGCCGGGTATTGGCCCGTCCGCTTCTACGTCCACCATGATGTAGGTCATATGTGTAGCTCCGGGCTTGACCGTCTCACAGTATGTGTCCAGAACGGACGGTGATTGCGTATTCCCTCAGCGGCACACTGATCGGAGGATCTCCGTGGAGGAACCCGTCAATGATACGTCGAACGGTTTCCGAGTAGTGCATGTGCCAATGGCCAAGGCCGTGAAGCGCACTCTCCCGACATGCCTCGGACCCAATGTTGAGGATGCCTTTCATAACCTTGAGAATCGTTCGGTCCTCCTCCTGCCGTGATGAGTCCTTCGGATTTCCCCATGACGGGAACAAGTCCCACCACATGTAGCAGGCACAGTTGATAGGTGTCGAGGTGGTTTTGCACAAGTGGCCCAATTCGTCGCTACATGCCACGGCGAAGAACCTCTCGAAGAACACCTGGATCGAGTGTAGCCCCCGTTGCCGTATGGGCCACGGCACGTTGTCATCGAGAAGAGCTTGCATGAAAGGCTGTCCCTCCCCGCCGAGATACCAAAGCCCCTGCTCAAGCTGCTCCCGTGTATAGTCACGCAACAGCCGCTCGGGCGACTCGAATAGGCGGGTGACGTACTGGACTGTCCACAGCGGCTCGCCATCCCATGTTTCCTGGTCGATCTGAAAGTACCATTGCGGATCGGTGACGGGATGGTTGAATACATGCTGTACCCACTGGTCGAAGGCGAGGTCACGTGGCATGTCTGGAGCTTTCCACATCAGCTTCTATTCGAGGCGAGATCGACAATCTCTCCGAGGGTGATTGTAGAGAGTCGTTCGGAGATGTCGATCCCAAACCGTTTCTCCAGCTCCATCCCGAACCATTCCGTTTCCATGCAGTCAGCGACCTTCCACCAAGGGTAGCGGGCCTGGTAGATGTCGCAATAGCGGTCGTCGGGCCAGAACTTGTAGCGGTCATCGGGATTGAACGTAAAGGCATCGCAGAGCATCCTCAGTATGGCGTCGGCGGTCGCTTGCGTCTCGCCGGGGATTCGCTCCTGCCAAATGGCCTCCTGGGACTCCCGGTCTCGAAATCGGCGAGGGATCGGGGAGCAGAACGCCTTCCCGCTGCGCCACGAATCCCAGCCAACGGCCACCACTACCAGAGCGAGTATTCCGAGCACGATCAGCAAGCCAGTCGTCATTGCGGACCCCAACCTACTTCCCATCCTCCAATAGCCACTCCCGTGCCCGCTCGACCAATAGCAGGTCACGGGTGCATTGGCGAATGTCATCCTTCCGCATGTCCTCAATCTCCTCGGCGTCGAAATCGATCTCTTCTTCGCCGAGTTCGGGGTGCCATCGTGGCTCAAACAGGCTCGGATCGAACGGTTCCGTCTCCCGTGCCCGCCCCAGGTACTCGGTTAATTGCCAGGGCTCGAAGATCTCCTTGATCTTGGCGACGAAGGCCGGGATTTCTGCCCGGAAGTCGGCGTCGGTTTCCGCCGCTTCAAGGAAATTCAGGAGCTTCTCGCCGACGAGATATTCCAGGGACTTCTGTGTGCCGAACTCATCCTCGATACCCCTGGCCGCCTCGCATTGCTCGATCCAGATTTTGTGGAGTTCCATGTCAGGTTTCCTTCAAGTGCTCCTCGCAGTAGTTCAGGATGGCCTCGGCCTCAGGTTCGTCCAGCAGATCGAGGGCAAGGTGAGCACCCACATAGCAGAGGACGAATGCCAGCAAGGGCCTGGATGTCAAGCCATGCTGTTCGGTGTTCGCAACATAGTTCGCCAGGGCCGTCTCGATTACCTTGTCCGCTTCGGCTCCCCTGGTCCTACGGCCACGGAACTTGAGGGCGACCAGCGGGGCCAGATGAAACAGATTGGCATCGGTAATCAAACGCCCCACCAAGATGCCAAACGGCTTGGTCTTCCTTGCGTCGGCAATCGCCAGCCTGATTTCTTGGAGCCATTCTTCGGGATTGGTTGGCAGTCGGCGTTTCATGGTGTCAGAATAGCAGAAGAAGCCCAGCGTTGGCAATGGCCACTGCACCCCCTCGCTTCGCTCGGGGGTGCCTCTCCGACCGAACTCAATCATTTCGACGACCTGCCCGAACCCATCAGCAACTCCTTTTCCTGCCGTGACATCGCCTTGATGGCTGCTTCTCGTTTCAACGCCGTGCTCTGAGTTGGATGCTCTTCCTGATACTCCAAGGAGACTGGCAATCGGCTGCGGGTGTAGCGTGAAGCGGTTCCAGCGTTATGCTGTCCGAGTCGCCTGTCCACATCCTTGGCGATGCCAGTATAGAGTGAGCCATCACGGCATCGCAGGATGTAAACAAACCACCGTTCGACCAACTGCTCCACCTTCAGAACCGCCACGTCTTGCGCCTTCGACGTCGGGGAGAGCACTCTCCGATTACCCTACCCCACCATTCTCTGGTATGATGATGCAGCCGTCAATCCAGCAACTTGAGCAATCCGATGAGGGGCAACAATGAACCTCGACCAAATCCTCCCGAACATCTTCCTTGGCTCCTGCCCCACGAGTTTGTCGGACATTGAGCGGCTGAAGGCCGAGTTCGGCATCACGGCGGTGCTTAACGTGCAGACCGATGAGGACATGGCCTATTGGGAAACCAAGTGGGCGGACTTGGAGGCGGGTTATCAGCAAAGGGGCATCGAATGCCGCCGAGTTCCCGTGGTGGACTTCCAGCCCGACGACCTCGCCCGAAGGCTTCCTGATTGCGTGCAGGCCCTCGAAAAACTGCTGCGGGCGGGCCACACCGTCTATGTCCATTGCAGTGCGGGGATGAACCGTTCTCCAAGCACCGTGGTGGCCTATCTTCACTGGACCCAAGGAATGACGCTCGATGAGGCGCTGAGGTTCGTCATGCAGCGGCGCTACTGCGACCCCTACCTGGATGCAATCCGTCAGGCGACAGCGAATTGGGCGGCGGGAGGTGGTTGATCCAGTCCCGTCGCTGCCCAAAGTGTTTTCGCCCTAAGGCCCGATGCGAAGCGGCGCTGGAAGCCGACGTAGATGCCCCAGAAGTAGCCATCGTCATCGGGTCGGATAAACGGGCCTTCTTTTCCCGATCCGGGCGGAGTCGTCAGCAAACCAGAATCACGGCACCCTTCGGGAGCGAATCAGCGGGAAACCGGGCGTAGCAATCGACGCCATTGACCCAAAATCGGACATAATAGCTGGCCATGATTCGTCTCTTTGTGTTTGGTACCGAGCTTGGCCTATGTGGCGGTTCGTCCAACCCCCTCTCGGCCAGCCGTCAAGAAGAACCGAGAAAGAGCCGTTCGAGGTCGATTTTCTTTCTCCCATCCTACCAAGGAAGGAAAGAGTTACCAATAGCAGCAGCGGAGGCGGTATTCGATGGCACTGCACCCCCTCGCTCCGCTCGGGGGTGCCTCTCCAACCAGATTCAAACCGAAACTATTCGGAGGTATCCCTCCATCTTGATGCTGGTGGCCGTTTTCCATCAGGCCATTCGTTCATCCCTAACGACACTCGTCGGCCAACTTCTTGAACGCTTCGTTCGGCTTTCCGTAAGGGGCATTCCCGCTGGCGAGTGCCGACAGCAGAACATCATTCAGGCGAAAACCCACTTGGTAAGGAGAGGTGTTCCCGTCTTGCAGACACACCTGCGCAACTCGGATCAATTCGTTCATGGAGCCCGTAACACTCCGATTCAGCGACTTGGCCAACTGGATGTTCCCGCTTCCTGGTGCGATGAAGCGTTGGTAGACGAACGCCTGTCCATCGTCTTCCATGAAGTCATGCAGGATACCCATAACATCCGTGATGAAGTCGCTGAAGTTGGTGATTCCCCTGCCGTACAGCACCACCGAGTAGAGCCACCTCGTGTTGCTCACGATGATATACTGCGTTCGACCTACCGTGAACAAATGGGCCGACCAGTCTGCATACGGATTGTCATCGAGCGGCATCGAAGGCAGCGAGCCCTCCTTGAGTTTCTTGGCGAGTCGCTGGGAAAGGCGAAGTATCATCGTTGGATTGACTGGGATGTTGAAAGGTTCCCCATGCCTGCTGCCCTCTTGTCTCGTTTCACTCACCTACGACCTTCGGCGTGAAGCCGCCTCGAAAAGGGCGTTGCACTCCTGCTCCAAAACGCCGCCAATCAATCTACACCGCCAGGATGGGCTGCGGCGGACAACCTCTTCTGCCAGAATGTCAATTTGCCGCCAGCCCAGGCTTTGGAGGAATCGGATGGACGTGCCATACACCACCGTCTCAATACCGCTCCAAAGGATTGCCCCCTGGCACATCGGGCAAGGCTCGGCCGTAGTGTAAAGAGCCAGTTGATTGCCGTCGAACTTCTCGGGCGACTCGGCCAGATGATTCAGGGCGTCGATTTCGCCGTGCCATGTTGGATTTGCCGACGATTTGTTCCATCCCTCCGCCACGATCTGGCCGTTGCCTGCATCCACAATAACCGCCCCAAATGGGAGGTCGGAAACATGGGCCGCCAATTCAATGGCCCGACGCATGTAGCGTTCGTGGTCGAGGTTGCTTGTCATCGTCCCCAATTCATCCACGTGATGCTCAGTTGCAGGACGGTCGCCAGCGACACCCAAACGAAATACGGCACCTGGGCGACGGCAACCCAGCGATAATGCCGCCAGATGGCCACCATCATCCAGATAATCGTACCCCAGACGATCAGAATGTCTATGGAGGCCAGCGGCAGGTTCCGCAGTCCGAACTGAATCGGGGTGAAGATGAGGTTGGCGACCAGGTTGATGGCGAAGGGTAATGCGACTTTCCAAGGCACCTTGCGTCGAAACGCCTGCACGAAGACGAAGCCGAACGTCACGATGATGATCGGGTAGAGGATCCGCCAAATCAGTCCGATGGTCGTCGGCGAGGGCGTCCAACCAGGCTTCGCAAGGCTTTCGTACCAGTCCATCCAAGTCATTGGGTTCACCTTTGGCAACTGGGGCAGAAATAGGTCGCTCGTTTCGAGGGGGGCAGTCTGACCAAACGGACCAGGCGGCCACACACCTCGCACTTTTGACCGTGCCGCCGATAGACCTGACACACCCATCGCCCCCCTGCATGGTAGCTGGCCCACAAGACCTTGGGGATGGCTTTTGCCAAGCGGTCCATCCTTGCGCCCGTCACTTCGTTGGTGGGAATCCGTGGGTCGAGCTTTGCCTGAAACAGGATTTCACTCTTGGCGATGTTGCCCACCCCCGCCAGCACCGACTGATCGAGCAGGGCCTCGGAAACGGGAAGGTTGCTTCTCGCCAGTGCGGCTCGGATGTCTTCGGCAGGGTACGGCTGAGTCATGGCGTCAGGTCCCAGTGAAGCCAACCGTACCGCCACATCGTCTTGGTCCACCAGATTGAGCATCTGGCCGTTCAGGTTGCAGATCGTATACGGGCCGACATACAGCCCGAGCCACGCACCATCTGGGAGAAACAACTGGTTGCCTTCCAGTTTCTTCCACTTCCCTCGCATCAGCAGGTGGTTGTGAAGGAACTGCACTTTCTGAGAAAATGTTCGTAATTGGTATTTACTGAAAAAGGCTCTTCCATCAAGCTGCTGTTACAAAGCAGACAGCAAGATAGGAGAGCCA
>JAVEUP010000259.1:0-8833 GCA_034005525.1 Thermoguttaceae bacterium
TCCAACTCACGAAGCACCGGCCCGTTGTATCCAATGCCATCGATCGACAGGGCTTCGATGTCGTTCCCGTGAGCCGCTTCTTCGCGACGAACGAGTTCGAGGGCGTCGAGCAACTTGTCGCGGGTTTGGGCGACCAGGGCCAAGGTGGTGGGAATGTGGATGTCGGCAATCACATGCGTGGCGTCCTTAATCCGCAGTCGATCCTTGACGAGACCGTTTTGCCGAGCGATGCCCACGACGCGGTCGAAGATCTCCCGGAAGCCCTTCTCGCCCAAACGGCCGCGAAACCGGCACAGCGAACTCGGGTCGGGCAACGGATGGCGTCGAGTTCCGTCAAGGGCGGGCGAAAAAGATTGCCGAGCATGGAAACGACCTCCGTGGCGAAGAACTCTGGACCTATCGGTCCATCACTCCGCCGCATTATCCACCCTTTCCCACACAAAATCCAATGCCACTATTTCAGCACCCTCCTTCGGGACTGACGCACTGATTCTAGCCCATCCAGTCCGATCCCTCCTTCTCTCACTTGTCTTCTCTTCGCGTCTCTGCGGCTTGGCGCCTTTGCGTACAGGGTTAGGTAACGTGGCGCGAGAACTGCGAGAGTCCTCAGCAGATGGTTGCACACGTCGTTCGCCAACCATACTTGTCACTCACACATCTTGCCAACCGTTGCGTGCGCGGCGATAATGGGCGAGTAGGAGAGTTTCTCCCAGCCCACAGCCCCCGCAAACCCCTGCCGCCCAGGAGCCCCTGCCATGCGTCTTCTTCTGCTGATTTCCGTCACGTTGCTGCTGCCTGCGGTCGCCACGGCCGCTGAACCGCTCACTCTGGCGTCCGACGGCAAGAGCGAGTACGTGATTGTGGTCCCCGCGGAAACGGACGCGGTCGTGGGAACGGCCGCACGCGAGTTGCAGGAGCATCTGGCCGAAGCCACCGGCGCCACGCTGGCCATCGTGCCGGAGGACCAGGCGCCGGCCGATTCACCGCGGATTCTCGTCGGCCCCTGCCGGCAAACCCGCGAACTGCTGCCTAATCTGAACGTGGAATCGCTGGGCCACGACGGCATTGTGGTGAAGACCGCGGGGCGGCATCTTGTATTGGCAGGCCGGCCGCCGCGGGGAACGCTCTATTCCGTATACACCTTCCTCGAAGACGTGGTCGGCTGCCGCTGGTGGACCTCGACGGAGCGATTCATTCCGAGCCGGCCTTCGCTCGAAGTGCCGCCGCAGGACGTCGTGTACGCGCCGAAGCTGCGCATTCGCTCGGCATTCTACCGCGACGCATTCGACGGCACATTCGCCGCCAGGCTGAAGCTCAACGGGCATTTCCACCGGGTCCCTCCCGAATATGGCGGCCACAACCGCTTCTGCATGTTCGTCCATACCTTCTTCCCACTGCTGCCGCCGGAGAAGTATTTCGATGCGCACCCGGAGTGGTACAGCGAGATCGACGGCCGGCGACGGTGGGAGCGGGCGCAGTTGTGCCTGACCAACGAGGCGATGCGGCAGGAACTGGTGCGTAACGCGCTCGAGCGGCTCCGGAACGCGCCGGACGCAAACCTCATTTCCATCAGCCAGAACGATTGGTACGGCGCCTGCCAGTGCGCAGCGTGCAAGACCGTCGAAGAGGAAGAAGAAAGCCCGGCGGGGCCCCTGCTGCGGTTCGTCAACGCCGTGGCCGCCGACGTCGAGAAGGAGTTTCCCGACGTGCTGGTCGAGACCCTGGCCTACCAGTACACGCGAAAGCCGCCCAAGCACGTCCGGCCGCGGGAAAACGTGGTCATCCGGCTATGCTCGATCGAATGCTCCTTTGTCCAGCCGCTGGCCGAAGGCGAGCAGAACGAAGCGTTCCGGGCCGATATCGAGGGCTGGTCGCGCATCGCCGGGCAATTGTTCGTCTGGGATTACGTGACCAACTTCTCCAACTACATCCTCCCGCACGCGAACCTGCGCGTGCTGAAGCCGAACATCGAGTTCTTCGTCGATCATAACGTGGTGGCCCTGTTCGAGCAGGGCGACTCGCAGAGCGGCGTGGGCGATTTCGTTGCCCTGCGCGCCTGGCTCCTGGCACGGCTGATGTGGAACCCGGCACTGGACGACCGGGCACTACTGATCGAGGAGTTTCTCAACGGCTACTACGGCCCCGCAGGACCGCACCTGCTGGCGTATCTCGACCGGATTCACGACGCGGCGGAGCAGTCGGGCGTGTACCTCCGCTGCTTCATGCCCGACACGTCGCGGTGGCTGAAGTTGGACGATCTGAACGACGCGACGCGGCTCTACAACGCGGCGCTGGATGCGGTAGCTGACCAACCGGAGTTGTTCGAGCGAGTGCGTCGCGAGCGTTTGTCCTTGGACCACGTTTGGCTGAACCGGTATCACGCACTGCGGCGGCAGGCGAAGGCGGAGGAGAGGCCGTTCCTTGGCCCGGACGACCCGGCCGCCGCCCGCGACAAGTTCATTGCTTTGGCCCGGAAGCACGGAGTGGGCAATTACCGCGAGAACCAGCCGTTCGCCGAGCGCGAGGAGCAGCTTCAGCGCCGGTTCCGGCCCGCCGGCCCGCCGCCGGAGCCCTGCAAGGACCTGCCGCCCGAGCAGTGGCTGGACATTCAGGACAATGAGTTCCGGTTGCATCGCCCGGGCCAGTGGACTGAGGTGGTGCAGGACGCGGCGGCCTCGGACGGTTACGCCGTTCGCATGCCGGGCAGCCATCACGAGTGGGCCGCCAGCGTGCCGATGAGCGCCGACTTCGCCCGCGGCGGCGCCGGGCGGGTTTACGCCCAGGTCCGCTGCGATGCGACGGCCGCCGACGGCCCGGCGATGACCCTGGGCATTTACGACGGCGACCAGCGGCGAGGCGTCACGCACCGCCGGCTTGACGTCGAAGACATTCGCGGCGAGAAGTACGTCACGGTGGACCTCGGCAGCCACGCCCTCACGCCGGGCATGTACTTCTGGGCCGCGCCGCCGCGCCGCCCCGGAGAGGTCGAGGCAGTGTACGTCGACCGCATCTTCCTGGTGCGCGAGAAGCCCTAAGTGCGCAGCGCCTCGAGTTCGGCAAGACGGCTGACGATCTCTTCCTCCGCGGGCACAATGCCGCGGCGGCGGTCGCCAGCGAAGATCGCCTCGAGTTCCTCCAGTGCGTCCCGGACGGCGAGCTTCGCCGGTTCGGAAAGCCGGTCGATGAAGAGAATTCCTTCGAGGTGGTCGTACTCGTGCTGCACGGCGCGGGCGAACAACCCGTCCAGTTCGAGGTGCATCTCCTCGCCTCGAAGATCATAAGCCGAAACGACGATCTTCTCGGGTCTCCGCACATTGGCGTGGATGCCCGGAAAACTCAGGCAGCCCTCTTCGGCCTCCGCGTTGCCCTGGCGGCGCGAGATGACCGGGTTGATAAACACATACTCGTGATCTTTGCGTTCCGGGTCGCCGGTTGGGTTCACGAGGAACACCCGATAGGGGAGGTCGACTTGGTTGGCAGCCAGTCCGATGCCGTCCTCTTCGTACATCAACTCGATCATTTCGGCCACGAGTTTGCGGAACCCGGCATCGACGCGTTTGAGGGGCTTTGAGGGATGCCGCAACGTGGGATGGGGATATCGGACAATCTGCACCGGCATGGACTCCGCGGGATGATCAAGGTGATAAAGCGAACGGCACAGACAATCTTGCCGACGACCTTGTAGCCGAGTCTCTCCGAGACTCGGATTTCGGCGTTTCGGAGAGACGCCGCGACGAGCAATCCATTTTCGCCACTCGCCTGACACCCTAATTATATGTATCTGGCGTCATTCGACGAGTAGACCCGCGCACGAGAATAGGGGCAGGTCTTGGCATGTGAAAATAGGCAAGAAACAGAATGCCCTATATTGCCAATATTGGGCCTGTCCCGTCTTTCGCGACGTATGTGGGAGGGTCCCGGGAGCGTTCTCAATAGATGTTTTTGCCCTTGATCCACTTCCACCTTTTCGCGAAACTACCCCAAGCGCCCAACGCGAAAAGTCCGTTCCCGACCACGCAACGACCTGACGAATTCCCATGGAAGAGCACAAAGCTGACCAACCGACTTCTGTTCCCAATCCGGTGCCGGTTTGTCCCTACAGTTTCGCAATGCATCCGGGACTTGCCGATTGCGAGGATGAGTTGAGCCTGGCCGGTGTTTGGCGGGTGATGATGCGCCAATGGAAGGTGATTGTGACAGCCGGAATCTTCTCCGTGATTGCCGCTGCCGGGTACCTGTTGGTCGCCACCCCAAAGTATGAAGTCGAAGTACGTATCCTGCCACCCGAGGCCCACCACGTCGAGGCCCTGAATATTCCGGGAGTCAACAAGACTTCTTCGGACGACGTTTACAAGGTCTTTCTTAGGAATCTGAGAAGCAACGTCGTGCGCCGGCAGTTCTTCGATGAGAACGGTCTGTTCTCCATGTTGGGGGCCACCGGCTCCAGCGCTGAAGAGTCGGTCTTCCGAAAGCGATTCAATGACCGAATGAAGGTGAAAGAAGGCGCCCGGGAAGAGAAGGATACCATCTACGTCACCCTGGAGGGTGAACATCCCGGCCACCTTGCCGAATGGCTCAACGGATTCGTGGGCTTTGCGGCAGTCGCTGCCGTCGAGGAAATCGTCGCAGGCGCCGAAGCGCGGATCGGGAATGAGTGTGATACTCTCCGGAAGCAGTTGGAAATCGCCCGCGAACGGGCCACGCAACGGCGTTTGGATCGGATTGTCGGCCTGGAGGAACGGTTAACGGTCCTTCGCAAGGCGGCCCGCCGCGAAAATCGGCTTGCCCTGCTCGATGAGCAGATCGCAATCGCGCGCGAGTTGGATATCAACGACCGCAACGATTCACTTGCCCGCGTCATGAAGGAGCAGAACGTCGGCGTGAGCGTCACCACAGTGCCGGAGCCGCTTTACCTGCGCGGCGTGACGGAACTCGTTGCGGAAAGGGAGGCCCTCGAAAAGCGGGAAGATGAGGATCCGTTCGTTCCCGGGCTGAGCGAGACCGTTGCGGAAATAGAAATGCTCAAAGCCCGCACCAACGACGATCCCTTCATCTCGGGCCTCCGGGACAAGGAAGAGCAACTAGCCCAATTGGAGGCGGGTTTGGCACGGCTGCACGCTTCGGCCGACGGCGTTGCACCCGCGAGGATCGATCGCAAGGCAAGCGAGCCGCGGGCGCCCGCCAGCCCGAACAAGGCCCGTATTCTTCCCCTGAGCCTCGTCGCAGGATTGTTCCTGGGTGTATTCGCTGCATTCCAGGTCAACACTCTCAGGCAGCAGAAGGCGTAGCGTGAAGCTCTGTGTGACCGGCGTTGCCGGATTCATTGCCGCACGAACCGCTGCCATGTTGCTCGACCAGGGGCACGAGGTTGTCGGACTGGACAACCTGAACGATTACTATGACGTACGGCTGAAGACGTATCGGCTGCGCGAACTCGCGCGTCGTGCCGGCGCCGACCGCACGATGCTGATGCAGTTCGACCTTGGGCAGCCGAGCGCCGCCGAACACCATGGCCCCAGCCGGTTCAATGTCGGCCGTTTCACCTTCGCGAAGCTCGATATCGAGCAAAAAGGTGCCGTGGGCGCCCTTTTCGAGGAACACCGCTTCGATGCCGTGCTGAACCTGGCCGCCCGGGCCGGCGTGCGTTACAGCATGATCGACCCGGAAGTATACATGACCACGAACACCCTGGGCACGCTCCATCTGATGGATGCGATGCGTCGGCAGGAGTGCCGCAAACTGGTGCTGGCCAGCACCTCGTCGCTGTACGCAGGCCAGCCCATGCCGTTTCAAGAGGACTTGCCGGTCAATACGCCCATCAGCCCGTACGCCGCCAGCAAGAAGGCCGCTGAGATGCTGGCGTACAGCTACCACTACCTTTACGGGCTGGACGTGTCGGTCGTGCGGTACTTCACCGTATTCGGGCCGGCCGGCCGGCCCGACATGTCGATCTTCCGGTTCATCAAGTGGATTGACGAGGGCACGCCCATTGAACTGTTCGGCGACGGCTCCCAGTCGCGCGACTTCACCTATGTCGACGACATCGCCCGCGGCACCATCGCGGCCGTCAAGCCGGTCGGCTACCAGGTCATCAACCTTGGCGGCGGCAATAATCCGATTTCCCTCAATGCAGTCATCGCCTTTATCGAGAAGGCGCTGGGCAAGCAGGCCGTGATCGACCGCAAGCCGTTCCACCGGGCCGACATGAAGCAGACCTACGCCGACATCGCGAAAGCCGGCCGGCTGCTGGGCTGGTCGCCGGAGGTCGCGCCGCACGATGGTTTTGCCCGTACCGTCCAGTGGTATCGGGAGAACCTCTCTTGGCTTGCCCGGATTGTCGTCTGAAACCCGGCGTTCAAAAGGCACGTAAGAGAATGTGCCGGAACTCTGATCGCCCCTCTCTCGGGTGCCATTGAGTAGCGAGGTATTGTCTGTGCGCATTGACAGTATTCCGGCAGCAACTATAATGGAAGTTCCGTGTGCAACGGCTGCTTGCACACGGCCGTTTCCTCCCCGCCGTGCCCGTTGACGGCGATTTGTCATTCCTGCCGCTTGAACGAGGAGAATCCTCATGTCTCGCCCTACGACCTTTTGCGGTTTTTTGCTTGCTGCTGTCGTGTTCTTGTTCGGCGCGGTTGCCGAGTCCGGCGCCGCCGTCTTGCTGGGGCTGTGGAAGATGGAAGAGAACGCCATCGGCCAGAGAGCCGTCGACTCGTCCGGCGAGGGCCATCGGGGAACCTACGGTTCGAACCTCAATCCGAACGTCTACGGCCCGTCGGGGTTTGGCCTGGCCACCGATTTTGGTGGCACGACCAATGTGATTACCGTAAGCGACTCCAGCTACGTGTTCAGCAACCTAGTCAACGACTTCTCCGTCCAGGCGTGGATCAATCCCGATCGGATCGATACCAGGCAACGGATTTTCGCCAACAGCCAGTGGGGCTTTGGTATCAGCAACAACGTGGCGAATGGGATGGGCCAGTTGATATTGACCACTTTCGGCGTGAAAGACTACCGCAGCGATCCCGGCGTGCTACCGGCGGGTACGTGGAGCCACGTGGCCGCCGTCATGGGCGGCGACAACGCTGTGACGTTCTATGTGAATGGGGTTGCAGTTGGCTCCGACACGCATGCGAGCCCAGGCAATACGGGCAATAGCGTCTCGTACATTGGAGGGCTCAATACCGGCGAACCCGTTTACGGCCGGGCGGACGAAGTGGCTGTTTTCCAGGGCACGCTCACTCAGGCCGATATCCAACAGCACATGCTCTACGGCGTGCCGACACCGAAGCAACCCGTCTTCCGCTACGACTACGACTCGAGCGAACCACTGCCAACGATCCCGGACGATTCCGGCGCCGGCAACCCGGCCACAGCCGCCGGGGGCACCGTCTACTCAGAAAACGTGCCGGAAGGTTTTGCCACCTCCTTGTTGCCTCTCGGAAAGCCGCAAGGCACAGGCGACCGGTCCGTCAATACTTCAGCCGGTGGGATTGTTACCGATTCCATCAACCTCCTGAACAACGCCAAAATCGCCGAGGCCGGGGGCTTCACCCTGGAAACCTGGGCATACCGCCTCACCGACACTAATTCGTCGGGGCGGGAGAAGCTCATCGACATGGGCGGCACGCTACGTATTGAATTGGAGCCGGGCTCGGACCCTGCGGGAGGCGATCTGGATAAGATACAGTTCAACATGATTACTGGAAACTCGGCCATCTTACCGTTGGAGGAATGGCACCATGTGGCTGCCGTGTTCGACACACTCGGCAACGGGGTCGACGGCAGCGGCAACCTCCCCGGCGTTGCCCGGTTCTACTTCGATGGACAGCAGATCGGCTCGGACAGTTCGATTACTCTAACCGCCGCCACCGACGGATACCTGCAGACCCGGGGCATCGGCATCGGCCGCCACCCGACCAGTGGCGAATTGTTCCGAGGGCTGCTTTACGACACGCGCGTCGTGCTCGGTGCGCTCAGCCCGGGCGAGTTCCTGCTAGTGCCCGAGCCGTCGTCGATGATCCTTGCGCTGTTGGGCTTGCTGTGCCTGGCCGTCCGGCGGCGCAGGCGCTAAGAGCGGCCGGCTTGAACATGCGTGCGGGAACGGGCTTGCAGTTGGAGTTCACGCTTTAACGTGCCGGATTCGCCCCATACTTGCTTTCCACGTTAAAGCGTGAACTCCAACCTTCCCAACTACTTGGCAGGAGTGGTTGCTGCCGTCACTGCGGAAGAAGAGTCGACGATTCAGCAGCGGCCGTTGTTCAGGAGCGTACCGAAAATCGTGCTCCGAGCTGCTTGCTGCTTGCTTGAGTTCTCCGGCAACGCGAGTACAATGGGAGAATGGCCGATTCCGCCTGTACCGGACGGCGGCTTCCATCCAGAAATCGGGCTTAATGGGAGAGATCGAGATGTTCTACGCACATTGTTTCCGTCTGAGCGCTTTGGCCGCCGTTTGGGCGGCAACCGCAGGAGCCGCCCACGCGATTGTCGTCACCTTCGATACCCCGAGTTCGCCTGAGCATCTAGGGGTATTGTACCCCCAGTTGTCGTTCACGTCGTCCTCGCGGAGCGAATGGTCGGTCTCCGATGGCAAAGCGCACGTCGTCCTCCATGAACTCCCAAACAGCACCGACACGTGCGTCCTTCCCGGCTTCGTGGAGCCGTTCGCGGGAATGGGCAGTGTCGTGGAAGCTACCATGGGCAAACCGTTGAACTCGTCGGGGGGCGGCTACAATGTCGGCTTGTTGATCGGCTCGCGTGCCTTCATCGTGCATCCCGGGCACAGCGGCGGGGCGTTTCGTATCGATTCAGGGTTGCTCCCCAACCAGAACAT
>JAVEUP010000065.1:0-36795 GCA_034005525.1 Thermoguttaceae bacterium
CGCAATCTTGTTCGGTTCGGCTCCATCCATGCCCCATAAGAAACACCAAACCCGCCCTCCGAGTCAACACCATTTTCACGGGGTTATTGAGAACTTACGGCGAAACGCCTTCGGCATAGAAGAGGAACGTCTTCTCGCCCTCCGAGTCGATCGTGCGCTCACCGAGAAACTCCTCCCCCTTGTTGCCCGCGATCGGCAGTTCGCCTTCGAACAGCCTGACCGACGCAGGTACGCTGAACGCCAGTTTCCCCGGCGCCCGCTTCACCCCCACCGTGACCTTGATCTGCGCCAGGCCGACGCTCTGGCCGCCATAGTTCGTCCCTTCCTTGTCCAGGTCGGCCGCGGTATTCGCGTTGTCGTAGCCCCAGTCGGGGTTGGGGCCCGGCAGGAGTTCGCCGCCGTCCAGGAACTCGTCGTGGTCGTCGTTCACGCCGATCACCAGGCCCGGCACCGTGGGCGGCGCCTGGTAGCCCGGGTATTCGGCGAAGTCCTCCGCGTCGCTTTCGGAGGGAATCCGCGGGCATACGGTCGAGTTGTTGTCGGTGTCGGCGTCGGCGTCCAGGTCGGAAACCGACATCCAGCGTTCCATGATCCCTGGACCTTCGCCCGGCGGGGCCAGCTTGGCCCAAATTACGACCCAGAAGCGTTTGTTCGGGTCGACGCCGACAACGCGGAACTTACGGATATCAATGATGTTATCCTTCTCATCCCGCTCCCAATCCCACACTACGCCGTCGTCTGCCTGATCCTCGATGCGAGCGTCGATAATCTCATACTTCGACGTGAGTTCGATCTTGAGTTCGTAAATGTCGTTGCCCAGGTGATTGAACCCGCAACCGACGTTTGTGTCCCGCGTCTTCCCCGGATCCACGTTGACGGGAAGCGGTTTCACGCCGGGCTCGTCGGATTGCACCGGTGGCGTGACGGTGAGAACCGCAAGGATGGCCAGGCACGCGACAACGAACGGACGCAACGAGCAATCAGTACGCTTGTTCATGGATTACCTCCCGGTCTCTTGAGCGGCCAACGCCGCCTCCACTTTCTTCAGGTGATAGTTCATGGCCGCCGAGGCCCAGCGCGACTGCGGGTAGTCGCGAACGACGCGCTGGTACGCAGCCTTGGCCTGTTTCCACTCCGAGTTCCATTCGTGGAGCACCCCGACGAAATACGCCGCCTTGGCCGCAGATTCGCTTGCCGGGTAGCGCCGTACGACGTCCTCAAAGACCGCGACGGCCTCCTGCCGCCGCGTTTCGTGATTGTGCAGGATGGTGCCGGCCACCAGCAGGCATTCGGGCGCCCAGGGCGCCGTCGGTCCCGCCTGTTGCGCGGCCATGTATTCGCGCCGTGCATCTTCTTTCACTTCCGGCCCCAGATGACCGTAAGCGACCGCGCGCTGCCGATGCGCCCACGACCGCTGCGCGGGGGTCGCGGCGCCCTTCGGCTTGTCGATGACCGCCGTGGCCAATTCCAACGCCTTCTCATGCACCGACGATTCGAGAAACACGTCGGCCAGCATGAGGATGAGGCGGGCACGCTCGTCGCCGCGGCGGGCCTCTTCGGGGGTGACGGTTTTACCGCTCTTGGCCACGTCGATGAGCCGCTCGATGCCGGTGGGGATGTGGCCGTGGACGACGACGAAGCTGCGCTCGGGCTCGAAGGGCTTCGCGCGCTCGAACCACTCGACCGCCTCGGCCGGACGCTCGGACAGGTAGGCGACCAGGCCCGCGCGGAGGTAGATGGCGTAACTGGTGCGATCGAGCGAGGGGAGCGAGAGGGAGAACAGATCGTCGAGCAGAAGTGTGGAAAGTGGAGGCTGTGTGCCGTCGGATGCAGTGGCGGACGCCCTCACCCCCGGCCCCTCTCCCGGAGGGCGAGGGGAGGAACTGGGCGCCCCCGGCCTTTCTCCCGCTGGTGGGAAAGGGGAGGAACTGGGAGGCGCGGCGGCTGGATCGGGCCCGCTCGGCTCGCGGGACCTACCGGCGAGCCAGTCGGCGGCGGCGCGGGCGTGGAGGGCGGCGGAGGGGAGGTCGAACTGACGTTCGAGCTTCACGTCGATCAGTCGAACGTGGGCGTCGCCCGTCCAGGGACTGGCGGGGAACTGCTTGGTGAGCTGTTCGAACGCCGCGACCGAACGCTCGGGCGAAGGCTTCGCGCCCTCGGCGTGCAGAACGCCTGCGTGGTAAAGGGCCTGCGGTACGTGCGGGCTTTCCGGGAAACGGTCGAGCAGCGCCTGCCAGTGCGGAAGGGCCTCGCAGCGGGCGGCCTCGAGCGCGGCGCGGGCGGAGTCGGGCGTGGGCCCGGACGGCACTCGGCGAGTGCCTGCTACTTTGGTCCCGCTCGGCTCGCGGGACCTCCCGGCGAGGTCTTCGATCAGCAGGGCCAGTTCGCGCAGTGCGTGCTCGTGCCAAGGGGCGTCGGGCAGGGCGCTGAGGCTGAGCAGGTAGGCGGCCTTGGCGGCGGTGAGCGCGTCGTCGGCGGCCGAATCGTCGTCGCGCGCCACGCCTACGATCGCCCGGGCTTTCCCCAACGCGGCGAAAGAGCGGTGGGGCTGTAATGCGAGGCGCATTGGGCTGCCCAGCACATGGTCGAACGCCCGCCCGGCCTGCTCGAACCGGCCCAGCAGGTTGTCGATGGTGCCGACCGAGAGGGTCAGGCGGAACCGCTCGTCAGGCAGGGCGAGCCGGGCAGGAATGACCTCTTCGCGCCGCTCGGCCGCGGTGATGAGCCGGTGAAGTCCGGCCAGGAACCGGGCGGGCCGCTCCTGCGCGGTTGCGGTGTCGCACGCGTCGCGCAGGGCCGCGGCGGCGTCGGCATGGCGGGCTTCGAGCAGGGCGACGATGCCCCGGGAAAGGTGGATTTCCATCGCGGCATGGTTCCAGGTGGCCGCCGCCGGCTCGTCCACGCCTGCCGTGAGGATCTTGTGCGCCGCGGCGGCCTGCTGCGCGGCCGCCTTCAGGTCGCCACGCGCGACGAGCGCCAAGTGGACCAGCCCCACCCGCGCCTGCCCGCGCCATCGGCCGGCCGGCGCGCCGGCGGCGAAGGCGGTCCAGTGCTGTTCGGCCTGGGCGGTGCGGCCGAGCATTTCGAGGCACTGGCCGATCCGGTAGCCCGCCGCGTCGCTCCAGGTGCTCAGCGGATACTTCGCCCGCACCTCGTGGGATAAGCTTCCAGCTTGTCATTCCTTGCGAGATCATCTTCCACCTTGTCGCGCGTAGGCTCTGTTTCCTGCTCGTCGGCGGAAATGACAGGCTGGAAGCCTATCCCACTACCACCTCGGGATAGGCCTCGTCCGGATCGACGGCGAGCCGGTTGCGCAGCAGCCGCTCGAGGTACGGATGCTTGAGATCCTGATACTTCAGGCACCGCAGGCCGTAGTCGATGGCCTTCCCGGCCGCGGGCCGATCGCCGCGGGCGAGGTGAAGCTGCGCGAGCACGTCGGCCGCCTCGACGGGCGCCGGCCCGTGCGGCTCGCCGGTGAGCATCGGTTCAAGCGTCTTGACGGCTTCGTCAAAGTTGCCGTCCAGTGCCGCCAGCCACGCGGCGTAGACTTTCATCACCTCCGCCGCATCGCCTTCGAGCTTCTGGTTGGCCATGAAGCCGAGGTACTGCCGCGCCGGCTCCTTCTCGCCGAGGCTCAGCAGCACCCGCCCGTACGCCACCGCCGCGGCCGCGCGTTCGCCTTGGCTGGCCGACTTGAGCATCGCCTCGGCCAGCTTGCGGGCCTCGGCATGGTTCTCTTCGCGTATGGTCTTGTGTAGTGCTGCGGTACGCGGCCCTTCGGCCGGCGCGCCTGGCTGGGCCACGGCATCGGCCCCGAATAGGCCGAGCAGAAGAAGAGCCGCCAGGAACCCAATACGCTTTCGACCGCACTGGCCCATCACGCGCCCCTTTGGTTTGGATGCCGGTGACGCACAACTGGTCTGCCATGACCATTTGACGCACCCTGTCAACTAGCGAGCCCCCCCCCCGACCCCCTGCGTAGCGGAGAACCTGCCTAATTCCGGAACGCAGCGGATGGGCACAAGTGCTTTCCGGGCAGTCGGTTAAGCGCCTGTTCAGAGGGCGAAAGCGGCGGCGAAGGAAGAGCTGGAATTCCTATAGCAAATCGCAATTGGACACTTTGGAAACGGGACTTTCCACAGGATCCCCATCGCCGTGGACGCTGCAAGTCTTTTTGAGAACTCAACTTGCGTTAAGACGTCCGTCCTCCGGGGAAGCCGTCCTGTCCACGATTACAGCTACAGCACCATATAGCCCGCGGCCCATTCGACGCCCGCCAGTTGTCCGTGGGCACGATAGTATTTCAAATGGCTTTCCATGTACCTGAGGCTCGCTTGCGCGCGGTGAAGGAAGGACGGCCATAGTACGTGCGCCAGGCGGGTGGGATCGGAAATGTCGACAAAGTGGTTCGGCTCGAAGCCCTTCTGCTTGTTCTCCCGACCCAGTTGTCCCCAGAACATCATTCATCTCCTGATGGGTTCCGGGTTGCGGCTCATTCGGTCAGATTCATTTGCAGAGTTACCTCGCTTTCGGGCGAGATATCGAACGCCTGCAACTTGGCATCGCCGGGAGCGGGCCGGCGATGGATATCGCTCACCACGTTGCCCGATACCAGTACATGCCCGCACTTGCCCACCGCCCGCACCGCCGCGCCGTCGAGACCCGAAAACGAGTTGCCCGATACGGCAACGTGGCGGGTGTCTTCCAGCACGATTCCGGTGCCGATGTCGATCAGTACCGGGTTGGGGTTTTCCAGCGGACGTTTCGTCCTGCCCTCGCCCAGATAGCTGTTGCAGAAGTTGTTGCCGGTGATTGTAATCCGGCCGCTGCCTTGGGCCACGCGCACGCCGAACGCATGCACGAGCGTGAAGGTGTTGGCCGAGACGGCGCAGCCGTGCGCGCCGCGCAGATCGACGCCGCCGCCCATGTCGTGCGCAATCACGTTGGCGCTAATCGTGATGCCGTAGCAATCCCGATCGAGAATCACCGCGGTGCCGTCGCACTCTTCGATCATGTTGCCGGAAAGAACGGAACCGTAGGTATTCTCGATCACCACGCCATGGCGCAGGTGGTCGTCAAGGTTGTTGCCGTTCATGCACAGGTTGTAGCCGTCGACGCAAATGACGGCGTCCTGGTTCTCCTCGAAGTGGTTGGCGTTGACCACGATGTCGTGCCCGCCGTTGAGGTACAGCCCGGCCTGCTTGTTGTACGTGATCATGGAGTCGGCGACGCGGGGGTTCTCATGGCAATGCTCCATGTAGATGCCGTGCCCGCCGTGCCGATCGACCGAGACCCCCTGGATGAAGATTTCCTCGATCCCTTCGGCATGAATGCCGTCGCCGCTGTTTTCGTTGCCCGAAATGCGGAAGTTGCCAAGTTGCACGCGCCATAACCGCGCCCGCCGGTCGGTTGCACGCGTTGGCGGCTGCACGACGAGCGCCGGCCGGCCCTCCTGGTTGACGTTCTTGATGTGCGTTGCGGCGCCCGAGCCTTCGATCCGCGTCTCGGCAGTCGTTACGTACAGCGGCTGGTGGATCTCGAACGTACCGGGTGGGAGTTTCACCATGCCGCCGGTCGCGGGCAACGCGTCGAAGGCGGCTTGCAGCGTTTTGTATTCGGCCGCGTCGACGACGACCGGCGGTTGATCGGCCGGCCCCGCATCGGGTGCGGCCGCCGCCTCGTCCGGCTTCTGGGCCTCCGCCGCAAGCAGCCGGTCCGCCTGGGTAGCCGCCAGGCCCGCTACGGCCGCTGAACGAATGAAGTTGCGTCGGGAAAACTCGCTCATCGGACAACCTCCTCAGTTACTGCTTCAGTTGATAGATTCTGGTGGCCTGCGCCGGAAGCGACTCCTCGATGACGGAAATGCCGTCGCCAAGCTTCCGGCCGCTGAGCAACTCCGTGACATTGTACACCCCGGGCAGGCGGATTTCCTTATCGCCTGCGCCGGCGGTGTGCAGCATGACGAAGCCGGCGTTGGCCGCAAGGACGTCGTTGGTGCGGCTGTAGATGTGCACGCCGGCGTAATCGCATATCTCGCGCAGCCGATCGGGCGTCAGCGGGGTCAGCGAGTACACCGACCGCCAGCCATCGAACTCCTTCACCGCCAAGGCCGGCTTGCCGGCGACCGTCCCGATGATCCGGGCCTCGGGATCGGCGACCTCGAACCAGGGGCTGACTTCCCGGTACGTGTCCAACCCGGCGGCAACGCGGCCGATAGGCCCGAAGGGTTCGATGATGTTCATTTGCAGGTCGGCCGGTTCGTTGGCCATGGTCAGCGACATGCCGGTAAGGGCCTTCATGCCTGCAACGTCGGCGCCGTCTTCGGAAAGCAACCCGGGCGCGTAGAGCCACACGGCGACCGCGTTGTTCCGCTTCACCTTGCGGTCGATGGCGGCCCGCATTTCAGCGCCGGCGTAGAACAGGTTGGCGAATATGTAGACCTTGTAGTCGGGCATGTCGGCATTATGCAGGTCGCTCGCCAGATACAGGTCGCACGGCATGCCGGCCATCGTGGTGCACGTGTACGTTCCGCGGATCAGGTCCCTGATCAGCGGGCTTGCCCGGTAACTCAGGTAAGCGATGCTGGCCTCGTCCATCAGCAGCGCCACTTCCGACGTTGGCCTCTTGGAGGCGGAAAGGGTCCGCCGGCCAATGTCCTGAAACCGCGCGACCTCTTCCATTATGCCCTGATCGTGGAAATAGGCGTTGCCGGCCAAAGCAAACCACCATATCGCGTTCCCCTTGGCCAGCGTATAACCGAACGCCCGCTGCATGACCGTCAGCGTCTCGGCCAGGTCTTCGGTGGCCCCGAACTGGCCTCTCGCCGAGTGGAAGTGCGTGCGCAGGTCGGCTTCGTCCCAGAACAGCTTGTTGTGCAGGAAGAAGGTTCCGTTGAAGTTGCCGATGTGAAACCCCGGCTCGCCGCCGCGCCGGTTGGTGTAATCGGTCGGTGTGCAGAAGAAGTCGATGTCCGGCGAACCAACCACCGTGCCCAGCGTACAGTGGCCGTTGTTCAACAGGCTCCAGGTATGAATGCGGGCCAGCGGCAGGTAGCCATAGAAGTAGCCGACCAGTTTCGCCCCCTCGGTCTCCTCCTTGATAATCCGCGCGCAGTTGAGCATGTTGCGGTGCGAGATATCGTTGAGGAAGTGGAAGTAGTCGATGCACGCCCCGGCCGCGACCGGGTCGCGCAGCAGGCCGATCTCGGCGGTGAGCCTTTGCTCCGGCGTGGGAACATGCACCTCGTCGAAACCGGCGAAGCGGGTCCCCCAGGCCGAGTTGACCCGCGCAATCTCGCCGTATTTCGCCGCCACGAACTCGCGGAACCTCTCCTGGGCCGCAGGCGAGTAGTCGATCATGCCCTTGTCCTGGCCGTGATAGTACCATTCGCTGGCACTGCCGCCGCCGGGCAGATAGCCGATAATGTGAGCGGCGTAATCGCCCGATTCGACGTGCCGGACGAAGTCGCGCAGCATTCGCGAATAGAGCGTCTCCCACTCCTTCGACGCGAGGCTGGTCCAGTTCGTGTGTTCCTGGTACTCGCCGTCGCGGAAGAACACGGGCGTGTGGCCGGGATGGTCCTTGTGCCACCAGCCGCTCGGCGGATCGATCTTCAGCCGGATGATGATGCGCGCGTTGGGATTGGCCTTGATGATCGCACCCAGCCGGTCGTCGATCTGTTGGAAGTCGTACTGGCCGACCCCCTGCCACCAATCGTGGCACGGCCCGTAGAGATTCGTGGCGATCATATCGCTGAACAGGTCCACGCCGGCGGCGGCGAAATCGCGGCAGGCGTTGAACGTCTGCTCGGTATCGACCCAGACCGACGGCATGAACATCATCGGATACACGGCCTCGCCGTTGATGAGCAGACCTGGCGCGCCCTGGTGCACAGCGACCTCCGCCCGGCAGTTGCTCCCGGTAACCGTGGTAGCCGGAATGCGTTTCTCGTATTCCGCGGTGATCGGGAGTTTCTTCTGGAACTGCGGATCGTAACCCTCGGGGAGCGGCCGGGCGATCTTGAGCGGTCCTTCCTTCTTGACCGCCCGCTCGTGCTCGTACAGTCGGCGCAGCTCGTCCGAGGACATCGCCCGATCGTACAGGCGGACATTGCTGATCAGGCCGGTAAAGATCTGTGCCCGGTGGCCACTTGGCGACTGCCCTTCGCCGATACGCAGGGGGTGGCCGTTCGGGACGAGACGTTCGGTGCCAACAGGGCCTGACAAGGTCTCCTTTCCGTTGAGATACAGGGCGACTTGCCCGCGGTGGAAGCTTGCCGCGACGTGGTTCCAGCGGGCGGCCTGCACCGAGGGCACTTCCGACAGGGGTACAGGCCGGGCGCCGGTGATTGTGAACACGTCGGCGTTCCGCAGGATGCCCTTCCACGCTCCTTGCTCGTCGGCAAACTTCAGCTCCAGTCGCCCGTCGCACAGCGACAGGCAGAAATGGATTTGCTGATTGCCCGGGGCCTCCCGCATGCCCTTGAACAAGATGACTTCATACGATTTCGGCTCCTGCGCCGGAGCGATCCACGCTGAGAGCGTCAACTCCTCGGCCACGTCGTCCAGGTCGATGTCCGGCGCCGAAAGCGCGTTGAACTGGCTTGCCAGCACGCCTCCGTCTTGCACGGGAGGTTTGCCCGTAGTCTCGCACGCCGCACCCGATCCAGGGTCGACGAACTTGCCGTCAACCAGTTTGTCCAACGGCAGCCACAGCCGGCAGCCCTTGCCAAACGGTTCTTCCTGGGCGCGGACGATTCCAGGCAGCAGAATGCCTGCGAGAAACAGTGCTGTGGAGAATCTCATGCTGTCGCCTTCAGCCTCCGGGAGACTGCAAACAGTGTAAATGATCGAAACGTCAAGTACCGCATCTCAGATTTCGCAGTGCAAATCCAAAATCCAAAATCCAAAATCTCAAATCTCAAATCTCAAATCTCAAATCCAACATCCAACATCCAACATCTGACATCTGACACCTGACACCTGACACCTGACACCTATTACAAATCGTTCGCGCGGCGACAAGCGGCCAGCGCGGCTTCGGCAACGCGGGCACGGAAGCGCTTCGCACCGGCATACAGTGCGCCGACGCTGGTGGGGTGGTCCCTGTTGCTCAATACAATCACATAACGCTTCGTTTCCGGATCGATCCACATCGACTGCCCGGTCCAGCCGGTGTGGTAGTACGTCGCGCTGGAAAGCTCTTCCGGCCGGCCCTCGGGCTCCAGGTCCCAGCCGAATCCGCGTGCCGACTGTGCCGCCGGCGAACGGCGCGTCGTGTCGGCAATGACGGCATCGGAAAGGACGCGCACCTCGCCCGAAAGGCCGCCGTCGAGCATCATGCGGCAGAAGCGGGCAAGGTCCGCCGCGGTGCTGAACAGCCCGGCGTTTCCCACCGGGCGGCCCGCCAGACGCGCCTGCCCGTCGCTGATCTGTCCCGGCTCCTTCACGCTGTTGCCGACAAGCCGCGGGCTATCCGGCACGGGCCCGAACCGCGTGTCGTTCATGCCGAGCGGTTGGAATATGCACTGCCGGCAAAACTCAGCCAGGGGCTTTCCCGACACTCTCTCCACCACCAGTCCCAGCAGGATGAAGTTGAGGCACGAGTATTCGTAGCCACTTCCCGGCTCGCGGCGCGGCGAGGCCGCCAACATGGCCCGTATCATCTCGTCACCCTGGTAACGCGGTGTGAACTTCCGGTTGTCGAATCCAGAGGTGTGCGCACCCACCTGACGCAGCGTTATGCGCTCCACCCCATCGCCCGACAGTTCCGGCAGGTACTCGCGAATCGGGCGGTCCAGGTCGAGCAGCCCCTGATCGACACACACGGCGCATGCCGTGGCCGTGGCCGCTACCTTGGTCACGCTGGCCAGATCGAAGACCGAGTCCTTTCGCATGAGCACCTGCTCCGGCTCTACCCTGGCGTAACCGAACGCTTCATTCAGCAGCACGTCTTCCGGCTTCCCCGCCAAGACGACTGCACCGCGGCAATAGCCTTCCTGGATTCCCGCCTCGACCACCCCGGCGAGTTGCTCCACGCCGGCGGCACGTCCGTCATCGGCCAGTGCGGTGCGCAGCACCAGCGCAGGCAAGGCAATGCCGGCTGCGGCAGCTTTCGCCGTCGTCGAGAGAAACGTACGGCGCGTGATCGCGTATCTCTGCGGTGTCATGGAAATGCTCCTTGGGTTCCTTCGCGTGCGAAACACGTCCAAACGGGAAGAAGCCGCAGTAGCCAACCCGCGCTCATGGTGTGGCCTGCCGGGCTGGAGTGCCGCCTTCAAGCGGCATGTTCTTGCCGGCCAAAGCCGGGACTCCAACACGGCGCGGCCTGCGCCAGGGAACGGAAGAGCCGCTACTGTGCAACACTTGCCTCGGCGGGCTGGGCGAACGACTTCCACACGTCGGTCAGGGCCGCTTCGCCGCTCAGGCCGGGGTGAATCCAAAGCCGGTACTTCAGCACCAGCGGCTCGCCCTTCGACAGCGGCACCCGCCGGTCGCCCGGCCAGGCGAATTGCACCGACAGCCAGGACGGATAGACCTCGGGCACGTGCGTAATGCCGCCCGGCTTGGGCCAGTTGGGATAGTCGGGATTGGCAACACTTTCCAGCAAGGCCACGCCCGCCGGGCCCTTCCCGCCCGGGAACGTGCCGCTCAAGTGAAACCACGCCCGGCGCGGCTCGGCGCCGGCCGGGTCGATGTGCATGTCGATGCGCCGCCCGTCGAACTCGGGGAAGCTGCGCAGGTTGAAGCCGCCGTAGGTAGCGCCCCGCTGGCCGGCCAGTTCCACCTCATCGACCAGGGCGACCAGTTCGATATCGACGTCGAGGAACCGGCACCGGTCCGTCTGGCGGAATGCGCGGATGACAACGCGATCCTTGACGATGGGCTCCGTATCGCCCCACTTCCAGACGCACTCGGCGTCTACGAGCGAAAGGACGGGCCCCGAGAGGACCCGATGCATGGCCACCGGCCGCGCCCAGCCGCCGCCCGGCTGAGTGGGCAGCACGCGCACGGCCCAAATATCGCGCGATTCGCCCTTGTAATGCACGCGCGGCCAGGCCCAACTCAACCCCCGATGATGCACGTACGGAATCGCATAGTCGTCGCTAAGCGACTCGCCGTCCGGACCGTACAGCGGGTGGACGTAGTGGCCCCGTCCATAGAATAGCGGCGGATCATGCTGCTTCTCGTACTTCTCGACGATCTCCGGCGGCGGCGGCACGGTGCCGTGGTTGTATCGCAGTACGGGCGCTGGGCCGTCGGTGATGTCCACCGCCTCGCGGTCCTTGTCATACGCGGCCAGGACTTTCTCATCGGCCGGATCCTTCCCGACGGTCAACCGGAAGCGCCGCTTACCCTTTTCACCTGGCGGCATAAGCCACCAGAGCGTTCCCTTGGACGCCCCTTCCGCCTCGGGAATGAACTGGGCCGGGATGGGCGACGAGGCTTCGGCCCCTTCGGTCACTTCGGTCAATTGCAGCCGTTCGGCTGCATCGCCGTCTCCCGGCAGCGCGCTGCGGTCCAGTTCAAGCGACACGGGCGCCGCCACCCGCGCCGATGCGCCGGCGGCGTCCATGACGGTCACAACCGGCGATGCCGCGCCGGTCCGGGCGGCCCATGCAATCAACAGCAGGCTACAATACAAGGCAGGCTTCTTCATTGGCTGTCTCCATAGTGAGGGAGTGTTGGTTGGTTTGCAGGCAAGTCAAGGCGACCGCCGGTTTGCTTGGCCGCCGGTTATGGTGGCAGGCTATTGTCCGGACCGCAGCCGCACGGGGCCGAGGAATGCGACGGTCAGGTGACTGCCGACGGCCTTCTGGTCGGCCACCCGGAACCGCAGTGCAAGCGACCCGCCCGGCTTTGCCAGTTCGGTCACGTCCACGGTGATCCATTCGCGCCCCTTGCGATCCTGGGCGATGTCTTCCTCCCAGAGCAACTGGTCGCCGGCCCAAAGCTGCAAGTAGCGGTACTGGCGGTAGCGGTTGTCGTCGCGCGTGTCCTGGATAAACGCGTCGAGCAGGAGGCGGCCCTGGAACTCCGGCACCTTCACCTCGGCCCTGACCTCGACGTATTCGCCCGGCTTGGAAGGCGCGCCCGCGGGATAACCCAGTGCCACCAGCGGCTGGCCGCCGGCCTCAAACGGCCCGGCGCAAAACGCCCCTTGCCATCGCGCCGGCAGCCTCAACCAGTCCTCCGGCTTGACCATGGCCAATGCCTGGCCGGCCGGCGGGCTGGGCAGGGCGACGAACAGGGCATCCAGGTCGGCCTGCGAGGCGGTTTCCTTGTACGGGAACAGCGCCGCGGCGTCCTGGCCCATCAGTCTCTTGAAACGAACCGGCATTTCCGCACGGCGCTTTGCGGCCACCTGCTTCCAGTAGTCGGGGCCTGAAACCTGTTGGCTCAATCGCTCGACGTAGAGGTCGATCGCCTTCAGGTCCTTCAACTCATCGCCGATGCGCCCAAGCTGCGCTTGCACCTTCGGCCGGAGTTCGGCCAGAATCTGCTCCGCGCCTGCCTCGTCGCCGGCGTCGAGCAGCGCGAGTATCCGTTCTTCCAGTCCTGCCAGCGCGTCGTCGGGATAGTCGAGCATGGTCATCCGCCGGCCATAGTCGAGCGTTGCCTTCATTGGCTCGAGGTAGACCGACTCGAGCCGCGCCGGGTCGATGGCCGTCTCGGCCGGCGCTCCGTCCGCCAACGCGGCACGGAGCACCTCCAGTTCCGCAATCAGCGAAAGCGCCTTCTCACGGTCGTCAACTCGCTTCAGCTGCGGCGGCCAGCCCGGCCGCTGGTGGTACCGCCACGCAGGCAAATGGAACAGCACCTTCAGTTCGGCCAGCTTGTCGTCGAATTGTCGTGCGGTATCGACCAGCGACGGGCCGTATACGTAACGGTATACCGCCGTGCGCACGTCGTCCCAATGGTGTCCGGCGGGATCCCAGGCCCACAGGCCCAGAGCGGCCATCTGGTACTCCTCGGGATAGCCGCCGCAAATGCCCCAGAGCAGGACGGTGTCGGTGTTCTCCTCCGCATCGCGAAGCTGCTCGTAGTCGGGGCGGTGCCAACCGCTGGAGAGCGGCTGAAGGTTGAGATACCCGGGCCGCCCGTCGCAGCGCAGTGGGACCACAACGTCGCCGTTGTGCAGGAAACCGCCGTCGATGTTCACCAGGTTGTGCCACCAGCCGGGAAGGCTCTTCAGGCCGATGCGGCGCGCAGTCTCTGCATCCTCTTTGCACGGCACGCGCGTAAACAGCCAAAGTGCCTCGGCCATTCCCGGAATCGCGGCAACTGTGTGGTTGAACTCCTTGTCGATATGCTGATACTCCTGGGGCGGCGGCGTGATGGCAATCGCATGCCCAACCATCTCGTGTTGCCGTCCCAGTTCGAGCACGCGGCGGACGATAGCCGGCCCGTCGGCGCCCGGCCCCGTGTCGTCAAACGAGATCCACAAACCATCGACGCCCAGGGCAATGAGTTCCTGGAAGGTTTCAATCACCGCGTCGAACTTCTCCTGCTCTACGGCGCACGACACCGTACCGTAGACGAAGAACCCGCGGCGATGGGCATTCGCAATGTGGCGGCTCATATTGGCCTCGTCCAGCGGCACGCCCGCCGGACAACCCATCGACGCCTTGCGGGCTTCGAAGACGAGGGTTTCCTCGGCATGGGGATCGTCGCGTACGTCGGTGAAGTTCAACCGTGCGCGGACGTAGGCGTCCATTGCCCCGGGCACAAGATGTTGGCGCAGCACGGAGTGCGGCCGGCCTCGCCAGGGGATGCTCGGCCAGTCGCGAAGCGAGACGACGCGAAAGCCGACCTGTCCGCCTTCCTTCGACACCAGGTCGAAAAAGACGTCCTGCCCATACATCACGCCCCGCGCATTGCTCCCGCCGATGACGACGATCTGCCGGCCGGCGTCATCCACCACTTCGATCAGAAAGCCGTCGTGGCCGGGTGAGGTCGGGCTCAAATCGAGTTGCTGGTCGCGGCAGATTCTGTCCAGCAGCCCGTTGGTCGCCCGCTGCCCGAGCAGGATGATCTGGCGAAGGTTATCCTTGACCTCGCTCTCGGCAGCGATCGGCAGCCGGAGCTTGAATCGCCTCTGGAGTAGTTCCTGCAAGCGTTCGGCGGCATAACGTTCGACCTCCGAGGCCCTCTCGCCCACGACGATGGCTGCGGCGTCGGGCCCGGCCAACGGCTCCATCCGGCCCAGGTCGCGGTACACCTTGGGGACGGGCACGATCGGGCAAGCGGCGTCTGGAGCGGCTTCCGCTTTCGCGCCCAAGAGGATCAGGATCATCACGAGCATCGTGCAAACTCTTCCCAGTCTAATCGTCATTGGTCCAGGCCTCCTGGTTCTGTTTGTCAAGCAGTATTGGAAACGCTCGTTCACTGATGCGGAAAGCGGCCCAGCCGCGTCATCGATTGCCGCGGCGACGGGCCACCATGGCCGTCAGTAGTCCCGCGGCCAGAAGCAGCAGTGCGCTTGGCTCAGGTACTACGCTGAAGTTGTCGTACAGTCCCGCACCGCCGGCTGTGTGAGCACTCCTGAAGTACAGGCCGACCTTATCGAGGGTGCCTAACTCGGCTGGCGTAAATGTTCTGGTGGTCGAAAACAAATGGCTGCCTTCGGTAAGCGTAACCGAGAGCTTGTAGTTGACACCGTCCGGCTCGACGTGCATGACCATCTGCTGATGCGGCGTCGTGGTGGCGTAGCTGGGCGTCCATCCGAGAGCGAGAAGGCTTCCAACGTAGGCGTCGCTCGACAGATTGCGCCATCTGAAACCATTGTAGCCGAGATAGGGGAGGGCCGCAATGTTCCCAATGCTGATTCCGTGTAGCGCGTTGCTGGCGCCCCCGGTTCCGCCGATGTCGACGGCGACAGAAAACCCGTCAGGATACCGGTCGATGAAGGTGCTGGTCCCGAACAGGTCCAACGACGTTTGCGTTGCCCAGGCGTAGGTTACAGGCGGATACTCTGTGGTGGTCCGCCGCATCTCCAGTACGCCATTCTCGCCGGTCACAACGACCCTGGCCGCTCCGTTGCTCTGTACGAAGCTCCAGTTGTCGTAGACAGCCCCCGGGAACGGGTCTACCGCGGTATCGAAGGTTTCGATCATCTCGGCAAGGCACAAGTCCGTTCCTTTCGTAGAACTTATGACTCCCACGAGCAACAGAATGCCCGCAACTCGAATGTCTCTCATGATCAGATTCTCCTCACGAGAGAGTTGACGTTACCATACCGCCGGATCGCGGCGGTAGTTGATGCCGATTTCGTCCAGGCGCCGGCCATGCGGTTCCAGCCGGGCCTTGAAGCCCTCAAAGTCCCGCGCCTCCTTGGCCGACCAGCCGACTTCGGCAAAGGCGCACAGGCGGGGAAAGACCAACTCGTCGGTTCGGTGCTGCGGAAAGCCCCACAGGCACGGTTCCACACCAAGAATGTGCTTGGCTGCTTCCGGAGAGAGCGCCGGCGGCGTCGGCTCGAACGCGTAGCATTTCTCAAGCGAAAGCCCCACGTAGTTGAGGTAACAGTGGTTGTGGGTCGACATGATGACATCATGCCCTGCGTTGGCGGCCACGGCAGCCGCCTCCGTATACTTCTTGTGGTCCGGGTGCAGCCACGACTGGACCGTGGCACCCGGCGCCAAGCCCCCTTCAATGATCTCGGTCCACCCGATAACCCGCCGCCCCTTGCCATTGACGAAGGCCGCAATCCGCTTAATGAAGTAGCTTTGCAGTTCGTCTGCGTCTTTGAGCCCCTCGTCTTTCATTCGGGCCTGGCACAGCGGGCATCTATTCCAATGGCCCTTTCCGACCTCGTCCCCGCCAATATGGATCCAGGGTGAAGGAAACAAGTCGATCACCTCCGTGAGCACGTCTTCCAGGAACGCGAACGCCTTCTCATTGCCGGCACAGAAGACGCAAGGGTACGACCCATAGGTCCTGGGATTCTCGATCGTCTCCGGCCAGGTGGGGCAGGCCAACTCGGGATAGGACGTCAACGCCCCAGTTGCGTGGCCGGGCATCTCGATTTCGGGAATGATCACGATGTGGCGCTCCGCCGCGTAGGCGATGATCTCCCGCATGTCGTCCTGCGTGTAGAAACCGTGGGTACACTTGCCGTAGGTGTTGCGCCAACGCTCCGTGACCGGCCTGCGGTTGGCCAGATCGGTCAGCTTCGGATGCTTCTTGATCTCGATAGCCCAGCCGGCGTCGGCCAGGTGCAGGTGCAGCCGGTTGAGCTTGTAGCAGGCCATCGTATCGAGGTGCCGTTTGATGAACTCCTTGGTCAGGAAGTTGAAGCCGGGGTTGAGCATAATGCCGCGCCACGAGTAGCGGGGCCTGTCCACGATATGCAGACATGGCGCGGTCCAGTCGACATTGACCGCAGGAAACTCGCTTTCGACGGCTGCGGGCAGGATCTGACGAAGCGTTTGCACGCCGTAGAACGCCCCGGCATCGGTGGCGGCCTCGATCACCATGCGATCCGGGTGAACGGTCAACTCGTACCCTTCTGCTCCGAGGTGCCTCTTGCCGGAATCGGCACGGAGCACGATGCAATTGGCCGGATTACCGTCCGGCGCGGCGGCCCGAACCGGAAACTCGAACACGGTGGCCCTGCGCAGCAGCCATGCAAGGTACTCGCCCACCTGCCGCGCGTCCCCTGTAACGACAATGGACGTTTCGGGGCCGAGAGTGAACGCGCCCTCGCGCAACTCCATCTTCTCGGGCAGCGGGATAACCGTCGGCTGCGCGGGGCCCGTTTCGGCAGCGGCCAGGGACACGAACGCCAACAGGCAGGCGAAGAGCAAGGTAACAGCGAGCACTGCCGCTGCCCGGGGCGCTGAAATACGACGTTCTGTAGACATAATCAATATCTCTCAGGGGGGTTGTGGGCAAGGTACGCAGGCGACCGGAACGACATTATTGAAGCACAATGTCGATCTGGTTTTGCTGCTTGGCTTCTACCGATACGCTAATGTTGGAAGTATCGTGCCGGTTATATTTCGCGGGAATGAGCGATTTGACTTCCGGAACACCGGTGTAGTCGAAGCCGTCCTCGATGGTCGGATCGGGCCTGCCGCCCTCGCGCGGCGGCATGGCCACAACCGCCACGCGGTGTTCCCCGGCCACGGCCTCATGCTGATACCGGCCCTGTTGATCGATGGCCGCGGGCGTACTGGAAGGCCCCTGCTCAGGGACGAACATCACGATACCCAGCGGGAGCGGCTCGCCCTGGTACGTCACCGTCCCGCTCACCCGGTACGTTGCCGGCCCCGACGGCCCGCAACCGTACGCAAAACATAGCAGCACGGGAAGAATTCGCAATAGGCAACTGGCATTCATCGTCCTCTCCTTCCTCAGCCACAGACAGCGGCAGTCAGCAGTTCACGGCGACCATTCAGCAATGGATTCGCCTCCGCCGATGGTCGCCAGGTCCTGGTAGGTTGTGAAGTTGATCGTCTCGCTGAGGAAATGCACGGAACCATCAGCGAATGCAAAATGGGCGCCGCCCGGATGCCGACTCCCAAAAAACAGGTCGTTGAACAGGCACGTTCTGGCACCAGGGCAATCGGCATAGCAGACGACCTTGGAGTCGGAGTTCATTGGCCAAGTGATGTTCTTGGCCGAGGCCACACAAATTCGGCCCGGCGAACCGGCTACATCGCACGCACCGCGGGTCCATACCCGAAGCTCGTACAGTCTTTCTCCGATGGCAATCGTATTGGACGAGCCGTCGCGGATATCGGTCACGCGCGTGCTGCTCCAAGGGTAGAAAACACCGTCGTGGGCCTGGTTGCCGCACATCGACTGCTCCAGCACAACCCAGCGGCCGTCGCGCCCGGGCCCCATGACGCCGGCGTAGTTGGTCGTGTGTAACTCACCCTCGCTTCCCAGAGGATCAGACGGCTGCTGTCCGGCGCTGGGACAAATCAGGCCGTCCAAGCGGATTCTTCCCATCTCCCGGTTGGCCCCACTGTACACGCTCTGCACCGACTCAATCTTCTCGTAGATCCCGGCCTGCTCCAGGTAGGGAAGCAGAAAGATGAACAGCCCTGTGACGTCCTTGTTGGGGGCGTTGGCTGCCCCCGGCGGGAAGCAGCCCAACGCCTGATGATAATTGTGCGTGGCCAGACCGATTTGTTTCAGGTTGTTTGCGCATTGCAGTCGTCGGGCTGCCTCCCTCGCCGCTTGCACCGCCGGCAGCAGCAAGGCAATTAGAATACCGATGATCGCAATGACCACAAGGAGTTCGACGAGTGTAAAGGCATTGCACCGAAGCCGTGGTGCGCCCGTTCTGCATTTACTGGTATCCATTTCCGACTCCAATCCAAGAACTAACCAAGGCTGCCAGCCTCGGCTAGTTGGCAGCACCTCCTAAGAAACGCAACTCCACATCCTCCGGCCACATCATCAAGCTCTTCGCCGGCGGACCAGCAGCGCCATCAGTCCTGTGGTCAGAAGCAGCAGCGTGCCCGGCTCGGGGACGACGGTGAAATTGTCGAACAGCGCGTTGCCGTCGGTCGTCGCACACCGAAAGAACAGGCCGGCGTTGTCTGGGGTACCCAACTGGGCCGCCGTAAACGTCTCGACAACCGAAAACGCGTTGTCGCCTTCGGTAAGCATGACCGACAGCCTGTAGTCGTCGCCAACCGGCTGGACGTTTACGAGCATCTGCTGCAACGGGAGCGAAGTGCTGACCGTTGGTGTCCATCCAATCGCGGTATGGCTGATGTAACTTCCGGTACTGAGATTCCGCCATCCGAAATTGCTCGTCCCTCCAACACCCGGATAGTAGAAAGCCACAATGTTACCAACGCTGATCCCGACGTTCCTGGAACCGTTGGAGCCGGCCGCTGTGGCGCCGATGTCGGCCATGACGGAAAACCCGTCGCTGTACCTGTCGATGAAGGTTGCAGTGCCGAACAGATCGGAAGCCGTCTGAACGGCCCGGCCATCGCCGGTTGCTGCACCCGTGCGCCACATTTCCAGTACCCCGTTGTCACCGTTTACAACCACCTTGGCTGCCGCGGTATCATTGGCAGAAACGAAGCTCCAATTGTCGTAGACAGTTCCTGGAAACGGGTCGGCGGCGGTCTCGAAAGTCTCGATCACTTCGGCAAGACTTACGCTCGTCCCTGCCGTGGCACTTATGACTCCCACGAGCAACAGAATGCCCGCAACTCGAATGTTTCTCATGATCAGGTTGTCCTCACAACAAAGTTGATGTTACCATACCGCCGGATCGCGGCGGTAGTTGATGCCGATTTCGTCCAGGCGCCGGCCATGCGGTTCCAGCCGGGCCTTGAAGCCCTCGAAGTCCCGCGCCTCCTTGGTCGACCAGCCGACTTCGGCAAAGGCGCACAGGCGGGGAAAGACCAATTCGTCGGTCCGGTGCTGCGGAAAGCCCCACAGGCAGGGCTGCACGCCGAGAATGTGCCTGGCCGCCTCCGGACTCAGGCCCGGAGGGGTGGGCTCGAACGCGTAGCACTTCTCCAGCGACAGGCCAACGTAGTTCAGGTAGCAGTGGTTGTGGGTCGACATGATGACGTCGTGCCCCGCGTTGGTGGCCACGGCGGCCGCATCCGTGTATTTCTTATGGTCCGGGTGCAGCCACGAGTGGACCGTCACGCCGGGCGGCAGTCCCCCGTCCATGATCTCGGTCCAACCGATCACGCGCCGCCCCTTGCCGTTGACGAACGCCGCCATTCGCTTCACAAAGTAGCTTTGCAGTTCGTCGACGTCTTCAAGCCCCTCCTCCTTCATCCGTGCCCGACACAGCGGGCACTTGGCCCAGTGATCCTTGCGGACTTCGTCAGCACCGATGTGAATCCAGGGAGAGGGGAACAGTTCAATTACTTCTGTGAGCACCTCTTCCACGAAAGCAAACGCCTTCTCGTTGCCCGCGCAGAAGACGCAGGGATAGGACATGTAGGTCCTGGGATTCTCGATCTCTTCCGGCCAGGTGGGGCAGGCCAGTTCCGGATAGGACGTCAACGCGCCGGTTGCGTGGCCGGGCATCTCGATTTCCGGAATGATCACGATGTGGCGCTCCGCCGCGTAGGCGATGATCTCCCGCATCTCGTCCTGCGTGTAGAAACCGTGCGTACACTTGCCGTACGTATTGCGCCAACGCTCGGTGACGGGCCTGCGGTTGGCCAGGTCGGTCAGCTTCGGGTGCTTCTTGATCTCGATGGCCCAGCCGGCGTCGGCCAGGTGCAGGTGCAGCCGGTTCAGCTTGTAGCAGGCCATCGCGTCGAGATACCGCTTGACGAAGTCCTTGGTCAGGAAGTTGAAGCCGGGGTTGAGCATAATGCCGCGCCACGAATACCGGGGCTTGTCCTCGATGTGCAGGCAAGGGACGGTCCAATCGACGCCGACGGTGGGAAACTCGCTCTCGACGGCTGCCGGCAGCAGTTGCCGGAGCGTTTGCACGCCGTAGAAAGCCCCTGCGGCGGTCGCGGCGTCGATGGCCACACGGTCCGCGAGAACCTTCATCTCGTACCCCTCCGCTCCGAGGTGTTCCTTGCCGGGATCGATTCGGAGCACGATGCAGTTCGCTGGATTGTCACCCGGCGCGGCATCCCGAACCGGAAACTCGAAGGCGGTAGGCCTGCGCAGCAGCCATGCCAAATACTCGCCGACCTCGCGCGCTTCCGGTGTGACGACGATCGACGTTTCGGCGGTGAGCGAGAACGTGCCCGCTCCCAGTTCCATCTTCTCAGGCATCGGGATGATAGTAGGCCGCCGGGCTTGTGCCTCGGCCGCGGCCATCAGCGCAGAGTCCAATGCACGGACGGCGAAGTTGTCGAAAAGCCCAACTCCGCCGGTTGCCGCGCTCCTGAAGTACAGGCCGACCTTGTCCAAAGCACCCAATTGGGCCCGCGTGAACGTCTGAACGGTCGAAAAGGTGTTGCTGCCCTCGGTAACCGTGACCGCGAGCTTGTAGTCGGCACCCGCGGGCTGGACGTGCACGAGCATGCGCTGGTTCGGCGCCGCTGTGACGTTGGGCGTCCACCCAAGGGGTAGCAGCTTTCCAAGGTAATCGTCGCCGGACAGATCGCGCCACCGGAAACCGTTGTAGCCGGCGTAGGGAAGGGCTGCCATGTTCCCGACACTGACCCCAAGCAGGATGCTGCTGCTTGCGTGGGTCCCGCCGATATCAACGGCCACGGTGAACCCCTTGGGGAACTTTTCGATGAATGTGGTGGCGTCGAACAGTCCGGACGACGTTTGAACCGCCCAAACGAAACTGGTCTCGCCCGGGCGCTCCGTCCGCCGCATCTCCAGGACACCGTCGACGATGCGGGCGGTTCCTTCGGAATACGAGACCGTCCAATCCCCGTAGATCTCGCCCGGAAACGGGTCGGCGGCGGTACCGAAGGTTGCCGTCACTTCCGCAGGGCACCAACCCGCGCCGACGGCAAGAACCGCAAATTGCACGAGCAGTGCGGCAGCCACAAATCGAAGTAGGTCCTTGGCAAGAAAGCTGAAGCTGGGTTTGAGCATCATGTCGCGCCACGAATCAAGGTGTAGAGGAAATGGAAATGCGTTACTCCAGCGCAATGTCGATCTGATTTTGCTGCTTGGCTTCCACCGATACAGTAATGCCGGAAGTATCGTGCCGGTTGTACTTCGCGGGGATGAGCGACTTGGTCTCCGGCACGCCCGTGTAATCGTAACCGCCCTCGAGGGTCGGATCGGGCCTGCCGCCCTCGCGTGGCGGCATGGCCACAACCGCCACGCGATGCTCGCCTGCCACGGCCTCAAGCTGGTAGCGCCCTTGCTGGTCGATCGTGGCCGGCTGGCTTGAAGGCCCCTGCTCGGCGACAAACATCACGATGCCCAGCGGGAGCGGCTCGCCTTGGTACGTCACTGTCCCGCTCACCCGATACGTTGCCGGCCCCGACGGCCCGCAACCGCAAATGCAACACAACAACAGGGAAAGCAGCCCCAAAGGGTAATTCGCGTTCATCGTTCTCTCCATGATTGAACACAGGGGGACAATTGCCGGCAACCGGTCACGGCGACCATTCGGTGATGGTTTCGCCGCCGTCGATGGTCGCCAGGTCCTGGTAGGTTGTGAAGTTAATCGTCTCGCTGAGGAAATGCACGCTCCCGTCGGCGAAACCGAACTGGGCCCCGCCCGGGTGGCGGCTGCCGAAATCGATGTCATTGAATCCCATCGACTGCGATTCGGCGGGGCAACCCTCCGGCTTGGCACTGTGCCGATAGCACAAGACGGACGGATTGGTGTTCATTGGCCAGATAACGTTCTTCCCCTGGAATATGGCTAAACCGGGGTCTCTGAACCAGCCTTTGCTCCACAGGCGCAGGTCGGTGATCCGTTCGCCCACCATGAGTGTGTTGGACGTCCCGTCCCGGATACTGCGAATCCTGGTCTTGCCATACATGTGAATCACTCCGTCGGTCGCCGCGTAGCCGTACGGCAGGGACTCGCTGCCTGTGTACCGGCCGTCTCGCCCGGGCCCCATCACGGCGTTGTAGTTCGAGGTGCGGTGCTTCGCCGCGGGGGATATGTAATCGAACTCGTTCCGGCCGTCGCTCGGGCACACGAACACCGGCGCAACTTGCTTCGATAAGGTCGCATGATAGGCGTTGGGCGCCTTCTTCATCTGCTCGTAGACCGCGGTTTGCTCCAGGTACGGGAGGATCGGGTACAGCCATGATATCTCCATGGTCCCGGTGTCCCAGATCGTGGTTCCGACCGGAGGGAAGGACTTCATCGTGTCGTGGTAGTTGTGCAGTGCCAGGCCGACTTGCTTCAGGTTGTTGCTGCACTGCATGCGCCGGGCGGCCTCCCGCGCGCTCTGCACCGCCGGGAGCAGTAGTGCGATTAGGATGCCAATAATGGCAATGACCACCAGAAGCTCGACCAGGGTGAATCCGGTCCGGTACAGCGCGGGCGTTTGCCCCTTGCGGTCATCGTCGCTCATTTTCGACTCCTATTCGATTGAGCCGGCGCAGCCCCCGTAGCCCGGCTTTGGGCCGCCGGACAGTGCACACGGCTGCTCCTCATGGCCGAAGCCGCCAGCTTGTCCCGGCGGACAAGCTGGCGCCCGGGCCCAGGTTCACAGGTATTCTTCCGGGAACTTCCACGGATCGCGATATTCGGGCATCGACACGCGTACGGCCTCCTCATCGTCGAGGATCTGCTGCGTGGCAGGATCGAATCGCAGCGCCCGGCCGACCTTCATGCTGAGATTCGCCAGCGTGTTAGCCGTGTTCAATCTGTAAGCGTATTGGGCGTTGCAGCTCGGCTCCTCGCGGGTGCGGATGCAGTCGAGCCACTCGCGTCGATGGCCAACCGAGGGTGGGATGGTGTCTTCCGGCGGCTCAGCCTCGCCCAGCGCCGGGGTCTGCGGAACGACCTTGTAGGAACCGTAGTTTCCGAAGATCGTCCCTTCCACGCCCTGCAGGTAATAGCCCAGCCGCCGCTGGATGCCCTCGGGCACGCCGCCCTCCCGGTATTGGTTAACGTCTTGCAGGTTGAATCCGAAGGCGCTCACCTGCGACATGGACCACGTAAGCGTCACGTCGGGAAACTCGAAGGTGACCTCGTGCGTGTCCGGTGCATCGGTATTGTCGTTGACGCATCGTTTTGAACTGAAACTGCTGACGCGCGTCGGAAACTGAAGGTCCAACGCCCAGTAGGGCAGGTCGAGAATATGCTCGCTCATACCGCAGGTGCGCCCGCCGCCATAGTCGAGCCACAACGTATGGGCATAGCCGCTCTTAACAATGTTGATGTTGAACGGGCGGATGGGCGCGGGGCCGGCCCACGAGTTCCAATCGAGCCCCTCGGGCGGATCGCTGTCCGGCGGGAAGCCCTCACCGTCCGGCGCGACGTTCTGCGACAGGAAACATCGCGCGACGGCAATCTTGCCAAGCTTACCCGACCGGACCCACTGCGTCACCTTCCGGTAGGCTTCCGACGCATGCATGAGCGTCCCGTGCTGGTACACCCGCTTGTGCTTCAACACGGCGTTGCGGATCACGCGACTCTCGGCGAAATGCAGCGCCATCGGCTTTTCCAGGTAGATATCCTTGCCCGCCTCGCACACGTCAACGGCCATGCGGCAGTGCCAGTGGTGCGGCGTGGCGACGATCACCGCGTCGACGTCCTTGTTGGCGAGCAGATCGCGGTACTCGTGATAGCCCTTCGGCTTGTTATCGTACTTCTTGAGCGTTGCTTCGAGATGTGCCTTCCATACGTCGGCAAGAGCAACGACCTCGACATCGTCGTACTTCGCACAGTCGGCCAGGTCGCCGTTGCCCATGCCGCCGGCGCCGATCAGGCCCAGGCAGATTTTGTCGTTTGGGCCGGGCTTGCCCGGCGCTGCAAGTGCGCTGCGCGGAATGAGCGTAGGAACGGCGACACCCGCCGCCGTGGCCGTGGCTGCCGTCGAAATGAACGAGCGTCGCGATACTATGGAATTCTCGGACATGGTCATTCTCCTGGTTGGAAATGGTGGGTGGGAGGTTACTGGGGTGTCAAATGGAGTTGAAGGGGGCAGTCCCCGGAAACGGTTGCAGTTATTCCGAAATCGTTGCTTCTGCCGGCTGGGCGTACGACTGCCAGACATCGGCCAGGGCCGCCTCGTTGCTTAAGCCCGGGTGGATCCATAGCCGGTACTTCAGCACCAGCGGCTCGCCCTTGGGCAAGTCCACCCGGCGGCTGCCCGGCCAGGCCGGCTGCACGGAACGCCAGCGGGGATAGGCGCCGGGCACGAGGTCGGCTCCGTGCGCGTCGGGCTGGTTGGGGTAGTCGGGATTGTCCACGTGCTCCAGCATGGCCACGCCCGCCGGCCCCTTTCCGCCCGGGAAGTTGCCCGTCAGGTGATACCACGCCCGGCGGGGCTCGGCATCGGCCGGGTCGATCCGCATGTCGATCTTTCGCTGGTCGAAGCTGGGATAGGTGCGCATGTTGAACCCGCCGTAGCTGGCGCCCGGCCGCCCGCCAATGGCGACTTCATCGACCAGCGCGACCAGTTCAATATCGACGTCGAGGAACCGGGAGCGGTCGGCATGGCGGAACGCGCGAATCACGACGCGTTCCTTGACGATGGGCGTCGTATCGCCCCATTTCCAGTCGCACTCGGCGTCGACGAGTGCCAGGACGGGTCCCGAGACCACCCGGTGCATGGCCGCCGGCCGGGCCCAGACGCCGCCCGGCTCCGTCGGCAGCACACGAACGGCCCAGATGTCGCGCGATTCGCCTTTGTACGACACGACCGGCCACGCCCAGCTAATCCCCCGGTGATGTGGATGGTCCAGCGAATAATCGTCGGTCACTTCCTCGCCGTCAGGACCAAACACCGGGTGGATGTAGTCGCCTCGCGCGAAGAACTGGGGGGGATCCATCTGCTTCTCGTACTTCTCGACAACGGCCGGCGGCGGCGGTACCGTGCCGTGATTGTACCGGAGCACGGGCGACTCGCCGTCGGTCACGTCTACCGCTTCGCGATCCGTATCGTGCTTCGCGGTGACTTGCGAGGCCGCACGCGATTCAACCGCGGTCAATTGGAACCGTCGCACGCCCTTCTTCCCGGGCGGCATGAGCCACCAGAGCGTTCCCTTGGCGGCACTGTCAGCATCGGGAATGAACTGGGCAGGTACGGGATCCGAGGTCTCGGCCCCCTCGGTCACTTCGACCAGTTGAAGCCGGTCGGTTGTGGCGGCACCTCCCGGCAGGGCTCGGACATCGAACTCAAGCGACACGGGTGCGCCCACGCGGGCCGAAACGCCTGCGGGGTCCGTAACGATAATAACCGGCGGCGCCGCCTCGGCTCGGGAAGAGATTGCGATCCACAATAGGCTACAGATCAAGGCAAGCTTACTCATTGGCAGGTCTCCGTAGTGGGGGATGGTTGGTTTGTGAGGACGTCACTTCAGTTGCCTGTTCCGCCGGCGGGCCAGTATCACAAGCAGACCTGTGACCAACAGCCAGAGCGTACCCGGCTCGGGAACCAGGCTGATGCGCATTCCCATGAGGAAGGCGTAGTCGCCGGTTCCCTTGTGGGCATCGATGACAATCGTACCGTTGCTGTACGGCGCGACGCTCAGCCAGCGCATGAAGCCGTGGTTCGTATGGCCGTCGGCGTACGTGTTCCATGAAAGCGTGCTGCCCGTACGCTCGTCGCCGGGCCGGAATACCGTCTCGCCTTCGACGCCGTTCACCAGGAACGTTGCCGAGGTGTTGTAGGCTCGCGCAGAGAGCAACTCAATGTTGTAGAGCGCCTCGGTGTCCAGACCGCTCAAAATGATTTGCCCCGGGTGGTAGTCGCCGGTACCGTACGATACGATGTAGTCCTTCAGAGCGATCCTGCCATCGTCGTCCACCCAAGGGGCCTCGCTGTTGGACCAGGTCGAATCCGGATTGACAATGCCGCTGGCGAGGAGGCGAACGAAGCTGATCGACCCGACGGGGTTGCCGTCGAAGTCGTTGAAGTCCTTAAGCGCGATTGGCGTGCCGGCCGTGGCAACCAGGTTCCATCCGTCCGGCACGATAGCGGCTCCTCCTCCATCCTTATAGCCGTTCCCGAAGTCAATGCGCACGTCGCGCAACAGGGAAAGCTCAGCCACCCGGAAGCCGAGGTTGTAGGCTGGAGCCACGCTGTCGGGAGGCCGCGAGCCGCGCCACGTGGCGGCCTGGAGGCCCGCACCGTTTTCAAAGGAACCACCGCGCCGCACACGCTCCGTGCTTGTTTCGCTGTAGCGATCCTCAACCCATTCAAAGGCGTTGCCGCTCTGTCCGACAGTGCCGTAGTGGCTCGCGCCGCCGGCCAGCAACACGCCTTCGGGGTAGTTCAGAGTCGGATAGGTGCCAGTGGCGTACCGATCGTAAACCGCGCCGGTCATTCCGCCGCCGTCGGGCAACGGCGTCGGCGCACCGTCCTGCTGCGTGCCGTAATTCCAGTAGCCGCCCGTGCCGCCCTTGCCGGGATCGTAGTACGCGGCCTTGTACCATTCGTCCTCGTTGGGCAACGCGTAGACCTTGCCATAGCGATAGGTCGCAAGAGGCCGGTTGACGGTAACGCCCGTGATCTCGGTTCCCGCTTCATTGTACTGGAACGTGTAGACGCCCTTGTCCTTGTCGCCGCTGGTGAGCCAGTTGCAGTATTGAGCGGCGGCATACCACGACACCTCCGTGATCGGCTGGTCGCCCGAAAACCTGGGAGAACCGACGCCGATCGTAATATCGCCCGCCGCGGGCGCGGCCACGGTGCTCCACTGATCGACGCTCACCTCGTGCGTGCCCATCTTGTAACGGTAGGGCACCGCGCCGTAGCCGTTCCGGTTGGCATTCGCGTTGGTGTCGGCCGCGTTGCCGGGGTTGCCCACGGTGGCGAAGTGCATTTGGACGGACGTGTCGCCATGCGTGATGGTGGTGGGCGCCGTCGTGAGCCGCATTCCATTGAGGAAAGCGTAGCTGCCCCCGCTATTCATAGCGACGTCGATGACAATCGCGCCACTGTTATCCGTCGGGACGTTGTACCACGCCATGAAGCCGGAGTTCGCAACGCCATCAGTACCAGCATTCCAGGTATCCGTGCTGCTTGAGTGAGTGCTGCCGGGGGGAAAGACAGCGTTCCCTGCGCTATTGTTCACCCGGTAACGTGCGGAAGAGGTGCTCCGCGCAGCGAGCAACTCGATGTTGTACAAGGCCCCTGAATCCAACCCACTGAGTGTGAGTTGTCCCGGGGCGGTCGTCGTTCGGACTGTCCAATCGCGCAGAGCAGCAACGTCAACCCACGCAGCTTTCGGGTTTGTCCAGGTGATTGTCTGGCTCGTACCGCTCGCTATAAAGCCAGAGTCGCCGGAGGGACCGGAAGTGACCGTGAGCGATGCAACGGGAGCGCCAGTGAAGTCATGGAAGTGTTTCAACGCAAATGTGGTGCCGTTAACATTGATGCCCGTATGCACCAGGTTCCAGTTCGTCGGCACTCCCTCCTTGTTCCCGAAGTCGAGGCGAACATCCAGCACTGCCGCACATACCGGCGGTACCGTGCTCACCACACAGGCCGTGAGCAGGACCGCGAAGAACACTGCCCCGAACCAGGGCGTCACAGAATAAGGTTTCTCAGACATGGTACAAACCTTCGGCGAATAGGTTATGGACAATTGCTCATCCAGTCGCGACCAGGGCAAACACGCTGGAGCGGCGGTTTCCAATCCCCCGATTTCTGATTGCAGGTGGACATCGGTTCTTCCTTAGTCGGACGTTGCTACGTAACATTCTAACCCCGTGCTTTCTTCCGACGGCCGAACATCCCCATCGTTGCCAGACCGCCGAAAGCCAGAAGCAACAGCGTCCCCGGCTCGGGAACCCGCACTTCATAAGTATCGAAACGCATCGTTCGCGCGCCGTCCATCTCCATATATAAACCCAAGGCTGTCACTTTCCCGGCGGGCAGCGCATCGGTGCGGCTTGTGGTGGCCAGTGAGAGTTCCGTCCCAGGAGTGAAGGTCAAGTCGCGCCACTGCGCCGCATCGGTCGAAAACGGCAGCACGTGGCGAATCGCGTTAACCATACCACTGCCCCCCCCGGCGTGCGAGAAAGTGGTCTCGGAGGCAAACCACTCCCACTCCGGCTCTGTTTCGCCGATGCGAATTGCAATGCGGTACGTGTCATCCGCGCTATTATCCCTGGAGTAGAAGCTGATTGACGTAATCTCGTGGAGCGTGCGGTCGATCGTCCACTCGTCGGTCCACGCCATGCCGATGCCCGACGTACTCTTTGCCCCGTATCCCGCAGCCACATTTTCTGCCGTGCCAGCGTTCACATTGGGCAAGTCTTGCGGCTTTCCGGCTAAATAGCTGAGAAAGATACCGGGACCTCCTGCATCACCATAGGGAGTGGCCTCGGGCCCTTGGTGCGCCTGCCATCCCACATGGGACATCGCCTTATTACCACTACCACTCACTCCGAATACCTCGCGGTATTCGACAATTTCCGCACTGGCGGGCTGCCAAAGGCAGGCGAGCAAGCACAACAGAGCGGCGGGCGGAATCCAACCGCGAGCCATCACAGACAACCTGTTGGAAGAAACACATTTCTCAATCATGGATGGAACCCTTTCGTTTTGTGGGAGGCGTCATCCTCGCGGTCCAACGAACAGAAGGTAGCCGTTCGCGGGCTCGGGCACACCAAGCAGTCCGACAGAACGGCAAACCCTTGTCCTGTAACGCGCGGGAAACACATCTTATGATTGAACCTCGTTGCTGACGCGGGCACACTCGGCGTCCGAGCGCACAGCCGTTGCCTCTGTATGCATGTTTGAAAGCACCTCGTTCTCGCCAATCGCAACAGGCTGCCCCGAGGCGATGCTCTCGTAGCAGGCGTTCATTACCTCGATGGTCGGCCGGTGCCAGCGCAGGTTGACCTGCGGCTCGCGGCCGGCGCGAATGCAATCGGCAAACTCGTCAATCAACCCGATCCACTCGTCGAAATACGTATATTGGACCGTGTACCGGTCGTTCGGCGCGCCGTTGTGGTAGACGTTCGGGCCGAAGCAATCGGCCAGGATCGTGCCGCGCTGGCCGACGATGGCCAGGTTCACTTCCATCCGTTTCGGGAATACCTCCCAACCCGGCCCCGGTTCGGGCAGCCGCTCCTCCAGTCGCGACCAGGAGGGGTCGATCAGCAGCGTCGTGCCGTCGGCCAGCTTGCCGTTGGCCAAGAGCAAGTCTTCCACTTCCAAACCGGTGCGCATGTTGGGCGCCACGTCGGCGAAAATGCTGCGGAACTCGCTGCCGGTCAGGCGTCGCATCAGATCGAAAATATGCGGGTGGTCGCAGAGCGCGCCGCCGCGGAACCGGGAGTCGCGCGGGGCCAGGGGCGTGCGGCGACCGTAGCTCAACTCGGGCACTCCCTGCCAGGGAAACGCCCAGACCGGCGAAAGCGTGATGTTCGTGGCGGAAATCGAGAGAATACGGCCCACTGCGCCCTCGGCCACCAGCTTGCGAACTCGGCGCACCACGGGATTATAATACAGTTCCAACTCGATCTGGCACACCACGCCCGACTCGTCGACCAAGCGCGTCATGCGGTCGTACTCGTCCAGATCGAACGTTGGAATTTTCATGGACAGGATGTGCACGCCGCGCCGGGCGCAAAGCTGCATCTGCTGCCAATGCTCACTGTTGGCCGAAGCAAGTACGGCGGCCTCGATGTCCGGATGGCGGTCGAACATCTCGTCGGCTGTCTGATAGCACGGCACGCCGGGCACGTCGCGCTGGAACCGCGAGCGGGCTGCGGCGTTGTTGGTGCATGCCGCCACCCAGTTCAGCCGGGGCGAATCGCGAAGCGTCTGGAAGTACTTGCGCGTATGGCCGTGGGTGAGCGACAGCATGGCAATGTTTACGGGCTTCATGACGCCTCTCCTTCCGCTGCCAGGCACTGCTGCTTCCGGTCCGATTCGACGGCAAGCTCGACCAGGTGTGCGAGCCGCTCGTGCCGGCGGCGCCATGCCGCATGCTCCTCGGGGTGCCGCAGGGCGTCCCAGCCCGCCCGCACCAGCGCTACCTGCTGCGGGTCCAGGCCGAACAACTCATCGTCGGTATCGGTGTACCGATCGACGCCGGCGGCGGTCGTCACGTACACGGAGCTTTGCGCCACCTGGGTATCGACCGTGCGGTCGGAGGCAACGCCGCGGCGGGCGATCAGCTCGTGGCGGTCGTCCATCGGCGTTCCGGGCGGCAGGGTCGCAGCGGCCTCGACGCTGCCGAGCACGCCGCCGGCCAGACGCACGACGACATTCGCCGCGGCACCGTTGATACTGGCATACACGCTCGCAATGCAGCGGCCGGTCAGCCACTCGAGCAGATCGAACTCGCGACAGAGGATGGCCGGCAAGCCAAGCGTCCGGCCGTCGGTCATGCACGCGAAGCGGCACATCAGAACCGGATCGATCGTGCGCCGCTCGACAATCGCCCGGAGTTCCTGGAAGCGTCGCTCGCTTCGCCAGGGGAAAAGCGGCACCGATGCCTGATCAAGCTCGGCGCCGGAGCAGAGCCACCACGGGATGAACTTCAGACGGCCTTTCGCCCCGTTGCCGCCGTCTGTCGCGTCGCTGCCACTCGCTCCGCCGGCGTCGTCGATCAGCCGCCATGGGCGGGGCGCGGCAAAGGAATACTTGCGGGCCAGGCGCGCCAGCATGGCGTTCGCGCTGGGGCCGGCCCCGGACTGTTTCCGTGCATCGTCAATGGTGGTAATCACGTTGCGTTCCTGTTTCGCAGCAAGATGTCTATGCTTCGGGCAAAGGGGACAGTCCCATTTTCGCGGCCGAACAAACGCCTTGTTGGGTTAAGTGGCGCACCGTGCTGCGAAAATTGGGACAGTGCCCTGTGAAGGTCCATGGTGGTAATCACGTCAGTTTCCTCAAAGCATCTTCACCCTGGACAAATACTTCTCCACGTACCGCTTATTGAACTCGTCGCCGCCGGGCGCGTTGGCGCTGCGCCAGACGGGCGGCTCGACGCCGCGCTGGACGCACTGGCGAATGGCCTCGATTTCCAGCCAGTGGGCAATGGTGAAGTCGATGACGTTCGAGTTCGGCGCGATGGGCGAGTCGAAGCCGGGCACGCTCACCGCGCAATCGCCCACCGCGTTGTAGTCGTCGATGCACACGTCGGCCAGGTCGAACAGGTTCTTGCCGCTCGGATGGCGGATGAAATGGTCGGGCGCCATTTCCTGCTGCCAGTGCGAGGAACTCACGGCGACGATCTTCGCGCCGGCGTCCTTTGCCTCCATGGCCGCATCGATCGTGGCCGCGTTGATGCCGATGTTGTGAAAGATGATCAGCAGGTCGTCCGGCTGCAGTCGGAAATACCGCATGATGCTGCGCCCGTAGTTCACGCACCGCTCCAGCTCCAGGTACTTCAGCGCCTGGTTGAACACCGAAAGCCCGGTCTCCATGATCGGGTTGATATTGGCCAACCCGCCGGCGCGGAAGAACATTTCGCCCATCACGAGCGTCGTATGCCCGCCCCCGCCGTACACGTGGATCAGGCGGTCCTGCTCGATGGCGTCGGCCATCAGCCGCGCGCCGGCCTCGATATTGCCCCACTGCTCGCGTTGAATCTTCTCCAACAGCGCCACGGTGCTTGCCAGATAGCCGAAATCGCGGTTTGTATTGTCGTTCATCTACGTCCTTTCCATGGTCTGCTTCGACCGCGGGGCTCGCTCTGCGCGGCCCACGCTGAATGCCCCCGGCTTGCCCGGGGGATGATTACGCTTTCTGCTAAGCTACGCATGCCCATCGACGGTTCCGATTCCCCGGCGGCGGCTACGCCGCCGCCGGGGAATCGGAAGTCCAAGGGGACACTGTTCGTTTTAGCGAAGAACGTGAAACTCCCCCGGGCAAGCCGGGGGCATCCTGCCTTAGCGAAAAACGTGAAACTCCCCCGGGCAAGCCGGGGGCATCCTGTCTCGCCCTGCTTGGTGTTGTGTCTTCCCGTCGTGGTCATCTTGTGTTCTCTAACGTTCAAGCACCGCGCCGTACGCGCGCCCCACGGCATCCCATACTTCCAACGCCCGCGGCGCAGCCAGCACGGTGCCGTGGCCGCCGCGGAAGGTCCAGGTGAACAGGCTTTCGACGCCCAAATCAGCATACAGCCGGGCCACTTCGACAATGTCGTCCAGGTTGTCGGGCTCCTGGTAGTACCCCATGATCCATCGCTGGTTCCCCACCCCGTGGCGCCGTGCCACGTCGACCGTTCGGTCGGTAATGGACCGGAAGAACCCGCGGGGTAGTTGCCAGGAGAGGATCGTCGTGCTAAACACGTCGCACGCATCCGACCGAGCGACCTTCTCCCAGTTGTCGTAGCCGCGGTTCTCGGTCACGTAATAGGTTCCCAGCGTGGCATGCACGCAGCAGATGATCTTGGACGCCGGCCGGATTGCCCTGATCTGCCGCGAGGCGGTTTCGAGAATGTCGAGTGCCCGGTCGTGACGGAACCGCTTGACCTCGAGGGTCATTTGCCGCGGCATGCGGTATCCGTAATGGGCCTTGAATTGCTTGCGGCAGGTCTCGCAGCGGCATGCCCAATCGTCGCCCGCACCGCCGGTGATCGACGCGTACCCTTTCGGCAACGCGTAGTGAGGTTCATCCCAGAAGAAGCCGTCGGCTTCGACCTCGCGGGCAAGCCAGTCGCACTGCTCGAAGAAGTATTCGCGGAACGCGTTCGAGTTGAAGCATGCGGCCGGCAGGGCCTCGCCGGTAAACGCCGACACCTGACGGTTGCCCGTATTTTGCGTCAGGAAGACGCTGGGCGGTTCGCCGCCGAACCACTTGCCGATTCCCCATGTGTCGAGGTACACGGTCAGGCCCATCTCACGCGCCGCCTGCGCAGCCTCGCGGATGGCGGGCTTGCGGAAGTCGAGGTCGAACTCCGAAAGAGCGAACAAAACCGCCGTGCAATGGTGGTCGAGCATCTCCTGGAAATCGCGGCGCGCATACTCCACGCGGCCGATCCCGTAATAGCTCACCCCTGTCTCTCGAACTGCCATGGATTCTGTTTCTCGGTTGCGTTCTCAGTCGGGATTGGAAGGCATGGTGGCCGCTGTCTTGCCACCAGATGACCGGGAGTGAGACACTTCGTCGGCCGGTATCTCGTCCGTGTCTGCGGTCTGCAAGGTGTTCGCCTCAGGGTCCGTACTCCGACGAATCACTAGATGGGGCTCCAAGAGGACATGGCTGGCCGGGTGGGCTTCCCCACGTCGAACTCGGTCCACCAGCGATTGCACGGCCAGCCGGGCAATAGACCGGATCGGGTAAGCCACGGTCGTAAGCGGCGGGCTGGTCACTTCCGACTCGGGCAAATTGTCGAAACCGGCAATCGCCACTTCGCCCGGAACGGAGAGCCCTTGCTCTCGGCAATACTGCATGGCCCCGATGGCCAATAAGTCGTTGTAGGCGAACACGGCACGGGGCCGCTCGGGGCCGCTCACCAAGTGGGCCATCGCCTGATATCCGTGCACGATGCCTCGGCCATTGCCGTCGGCAATCCACTCATTGGGCAACACGGCGTCTTGTTCTGAAAGAGCCAGGCGGAATCCGCGCAAGCGGTTGTCATTCTTCAGCCGCGGACCGAATCCGATATAGCCGAACGACTCGTAGCCGACGCTCAACAGGTGGCCTGCCATCATGGCACCGCCCACGAAGTTGTGTGCGACCACGAAATCGGCATCGATCCCCTCTACCCGCCGGCTGACAAACACCAGCGGAATACCTTGTTCAACGAGTTCCGCGTACAGCTTGGCGCACGCATCGTCCAGTCCGGGACAGATCAGCAGCCCGTCGACACCAATGTCGAGGAACCCGCGAACTACGCGCTCTTCGCGGGCGAAGTCCGACCCGCTGCTGCCCATGACAAGCTGGTAGTCGAGTTCGATGGCGGCGAGTTGAATATCGCGGCAGAGGCGGCTGAAGAACGGGTTCGTAATGTCGGTAACAATCAAGCCGAGGCGATTGGGAAAGCTTCCCGGCTGCGTCTCGGCGTCCTCTCCGCGGCCCACTTCCGGCCCAAGCAGCGCGGGATTGGTCGAATCGCCGACCAGGAGCCCTTCCTGCTTCAACCGCTGAACCGCCTTCTGCGCAGTCGTGAGCGACACCCCGAAACGCTCACCGAGCTTGCGGACGGTCATGAACCGGTCGCCCGCCACTCCATGGCGACCCTCGATGATCTCTTCTTTGATCTGTTTCAGCACTCGGTCGAGTTTAAGCATGGATCGCAGGTGCGACGGAGCACGAATCCTTGAGGCACAATGAACAATACAATCGCAGTACAATCGCAATTTTAACCAGTACAGAAAACGCTGTCAACAACCTGGTTTCAGAATAATAGCGGAATGGTCCGCCGACACTGGGAAGCTCGGGAACAAATGCCCTAAATCCAAATGAGACAACAACTTACGTGCAAGACTGGCATTCTCTATGATCACAAGATGCTGGCAGGCGGGCCGCTGCCGGGGAGGAAAAAGGGGAAAGGGGAAAAAGGGGAAATATGTCCGGGATGGGACATCGCCAATGGGGCTTTCTTGGTCGCTAGCAGTGTTCGTTGCGGGGATATTTCTGTCCCCGTTTTTCTGTCTGCCCCTATCCTTCTGTCACGATCGTGAGAACCAACTTCCCCTTTCTCCCCTTTTCCCTCTCGACCAGAAAGACCTGACCCGGGGCAAGTCAGAAGCTCCGCGGGCGGATTCTCGCCTGCACGCGGCCGGGCAGGCCCTGGATGCGAAGGAAGCCCTCGGCGTCGGTCTGGTTGTAGTCGCCGCCGCCTTCCATCGTGGCAATGCCCTCGTCGTACAGGCTGTTGGGGCTGGAACGCCCGTCGACCATGATATTGCCCTTGTACAGGTTGAGGCTTGCCTCGCCGGTGACCGGCTTCTGCGCCTCGTGAATGAAGGCCATCAGGGCGTCCATCTTCGCCGTGTACCAGAAGCCGTAATACACCATCTCGGCCACTTCCGGCGCGAGCCGGTCGCGCAGGTGCATCAGGTCGCGGTCCAGGGTGAGCTGCTCGACCAGCCGGTGGGCATCGTACAGCAGGGTCATGCCGGGCGCCTCGTACACCCCGCGGCTCTTCATGCCGACGAAGCGATTCTCCACCATGTCGATCCGCCCGACGCCGTTCCGCCCGCCGACGGCGTTGAGCTTTGAGACAATCTCGAACGGATCGAGCCGCTTGCCGTCAATCGCCACGGGCACGCCGGCCTCGAAGGCGATACGCACGTTCTCGACCTTGTCGGGCGCTTGTTGGGGCGCAACGGTCATGCCGAAGTCGACCAGTTCCACCCCGTTGACGGCCATGTCTTCCAGCTTGCCCGCCTCGTAACTGATGTGCAGGCAGTTTTCATCGGAACTGTACGGCTTGGCGGCCGACGCCTTGACCGCAATGCCCTTGGCCTGGCAATAAGCGATCATTTCGCTCCGGCCGGGGAACTGCTTGCGGAACTCGGCCATCCGCCATGGGGCGATGACCACAACGCCGGGGTCGAGCGACTCGGAGGCGAGCTGGAACCGGCACTGGTCGTTCCCCTTGCCCGTGGCCCCGTGCGCGAACGCCTTGGCTCCGACCTCGCGGGCGACCTGGAGGCACGCCTTGGCGATGAGCGGGCGGGCGATCGAGGTGCCCAGCAGGTACACCCCCTCGTACTTCGCCTGCCACTGGAGCACCGGGAAAGCGAAGTCGCGGCACAATTCCAATTGGGTATCGACAATGCGGGCCGACTTCGCCCCGGTATCGTGGGCCTTGCGGAGGATCGCCTCCCGATCCTCGCACGGCTGCCCCAGGTCGACGTACACCGCATGCACGTCGTATCCCTGTTCCGTCAGCCAACCCAGAAGCACCGAGGTATCCAAACCACCCGAATACGCAAGAACACAGCCAGCCATTGCATCGCTCCAGGGTCAAATGCGGCTCAATGAGCCAATTGAGGCAACATGGAAAACTGCTATTTTGCGCGTGAGTGCACTAGAATTCAAGGGCGGCAAAACCACGTGTGCGGCAAGATTTTGTGGCAGGCTGGAAAGTGTCCCAAAGCAGCGGAATTCGACCAGCGCGGGGCAACGTTTCTCGCTGTTCTACACAGGTCGCGTCCGCCACCGGCCGGCTTGCCCCCATCGTTCCGAGATTTGGTTGGAGTTGACTTAAGTTGAAGTAAGGCAAGGTTTTGGGGCATTCCAGCAAGGGCTAGGTTTCCGTGGCCGTACGGTGCTACTGGCATTCGGCCCGTCAAACTGGCGGCGACTGGGGGTTTGGGCCCCCTTTT